>DAITPA010000039.1:0-18247 GCA_036833805.1 Steroidobacteraceae bacterium
GCGATCTCATGTTCATGCCGGACGCGAGGGAGATCTATCCGCTCGGGCCCGAGCGCGCAACGCGCGTCGAGGTGCCGGAGCTGTCGCGCATCCTGTGCGGGGAATTTCGGCCCGGACATTTCGAGGGCGTCGCAACCGTTGTGGCGACGCTCTTCAACATCGTCGAGCCGGACATCGGGGTGTTTGGCGAGAAGGACTTCCAGCAGCTCACGATCATCCGGCGCATGGTGGCGGATCTGTTTTTCGCCATTGAGATCGTCGCCGCGCCCACGGTGCGCGAGCCCGACGGGCTCGCCATGAGCTCGCGCAATCAGTATTTGACTCGCGAGGAGCGCAAGATCGCGCCGCAGCTGTACGCCGCGCTGCAGAAGGCGGTCGCGCGTCTTTGCGCCGCAAATGTCGATTTTGCGTCGATCGAGCGCGCCGCAAGCCAAGAGCTCGCCGCCGCGGGCTTTCAGCCCGAATACTTCTCCATCCGCGACGCGCGCGACTTGAGCGCACCGACGGCCGGCTCCCCGGATCTTGTGGTGCTGGCAGCGGCGCGGCTCGGCAAGGCGCGCCTCATCGATAATCTGAAAATCAGTTGAGGCTTGCGTGGCGTTCGAGCGCCCAGGCGACATGCTCGCGCACGAGTTCTGACGCATCCTCGCGGCGTGCGAGGAGTGCCGCCAACACGTCAGGCGAGCGCGGCGCGTTGCCGAGCGCCACGGCAATATTGCGCGACCAGCGCGCGTAGCCGATGCGGTAAATCGCCGAGCCGCGCATGCGCTCATCAAATTCTGTTGCGGTCCAGGCAAACAGGTCCGTGAGGCGCGAGGCGTCGAGTTGATGGCGCACTTTGAAGTCGGGGTGACTCGCGGCATGCGCAAATTTGTTCCACGGGCACACGAGCTGGCAGTCATCACACCCGTAGATACGATTACCCAGTGCCGGGCGCAACGCCTCGGGGATGCTGCCGGGATGCTCGATCGTGAGATACGCGATGCAGCGTCGCGCATCAAGTTGCTGCGGCGCGACGATCGCCTGCGTGGGGCACGCAGGAATGCAGGCACTGCAGCTGCCGCAATGCGCGCTTGCGGGCGCGTCTACCGGCAGCGGCAGATCGGTCAAGATTTCGCCGAGGAAGAAGAACGAGCCGGCATCGCGTGCGATGAGATTTGTGTGCGCGCCGATCCATCCTAAGCCTGCGTTGCGCGCGAGCGCCTTTTCCAGAAGCGGCGCGCTGTCGACGCAAACCCGGTAACCAAAAGGTCCGATGCGCGCGGCGACGGCGTCGGCGAGGCGTGCCAGTGCGCGCCGCATGAGCTTGTGATAGTCACGCCCCAGCGCGTAGCGCGAGACGTAGCCAAGCGTCGGCTCATCGAGCACGCGCCGGGCAGAGCGCGCCTCTTCGGGCCAGTAGTTCATGCGCACGCTGATGCAGCTCACCGTGCCCGGCGCAAGCTCCTGCGGGCGGCTCCGCTTCGTGCCGTGGCGCTGCATGTAATGCATGTCGCCGTGAAAGCCTGCGGCGAGCCAGTCCTTAAGATGGCGCTCGTCACTTTCAAGCTCGACATGCGTGACACCGAGGGCATCAAATCCAAGCGCGCGCGCCAGGGTTTGCAGCTCGTTCTTCGTCGCCGCAAGGTCGATCGCCGCGGGTTCGGTCATGACAACACCATGACGTCAGTATAATCGGGCGATGCCGCTGCCCACTGCTTTGTACAGCGCCGCGCAGGTTCGCGCGCTCGACGCTTATGCGATCAATACGCTGTCGGTGCCGGGCTACACGCTCATGAAGCGCGCAGGGGAGGCGGCGCTGCGCTACCTGCGGACCCGGTTTCCAACGGCGCACAGCATCGTGATCGTCTGCGGCGGCGGCAACAACGGCGGCGACGGCTATGTGCTCGCGCGCTTCGCGCAGGCCGCGGGCTTGACGGTCACGGTGTTGGCCGCTGTCCCGGTCGAAGCGCTGCGCGGCGACGCGAGGCAGGCATGCCTTGATTTCAAGGCGAGCGGCGGCCTCATACAGCCGTTCGCTGCGTCCCTGCTCAGTGAAGGGGATGTGGTCGTCGATGCCCTGTTCGGCACGGGCCTCGCTGCTGCCGTGCGCGCCGAGGCAGCGAAAGTGATCCGCGCGATCAATGCCGCGGGGCGCCCCGTCTTTGCGCTCGACGTGCCTTCGGGGCTCGATTCTGATCGGGGCGTTGCGCTCGGGGAGGCGGTGCGTGCAACCGGCACCGTGTGCTTCGTTGCCTTGAAGACTGGCCTATTCGTGGGTGACGGTCCGGACTTTGCGGGCAACGTCTTTTTTGATCATCTCGAGATCGCACCCCCTGCGACAGAAGCATTCCGGCCGCGGCTGACGCGCATCGTTGAGGGTGAGGTCGCACGCGCCTTGCCGCCGCGCGAGCGCGCCGCGAATAAAGGCGATTTCGGTCGCGTGTTGATCGTGGGCAGCGGCATCGGGATGCCGGGCGCGACGCGTCTTGCGGGCGAGGCTTGTCTGCGCGTGGGGGCGGGGCTCGTGACGGTGGCCGTCGCACCCGAGAACGTCGCCGCGATCGCCGCGGGACGACCCGAGCTCATTTGTCTGCCGCTGGCGAACGATCATGACTTGGTTGAAGCGCTTGCGCGTACCGATGTAGTGGCAATCGGACCGGGTCTCGGGCGCACGGCTTGGGCGCACGCGGCGCTCACCCGCGTCCTCGCGTGCGATAAGCCCCTCGTTATCGACGCGGATGCGCTCAATCTGCTGGCCGCCGCAAGGGTGAAGCGTAGCAACTGGATCTTGACGCCGCATCCGGGCGAGGCGGGACGGCTGCTCGATTTGAGCTCGGGTGCTGTGCAAGCGGACCGGCTGGCCGCCGTTGACGCGTTGCTCGAGCGCTATGGAGGCACGGTGGTGCTGAAAGGCGCGGGAACGCTGGTGGCGACCGCAGGTTCAGTCCCGGGCCTGTGCGAACGCGGCAACCCCGGTATGGCGACACCCGGCGCAGGAGATGTACTGACCGGAGCGATTGCCGGGATCCTCGCACAATGCAAAGACGCGGCCCTGGCCGCGCGGGTGGGCGTGTGGGTGCACGCCATGGCGGGCGATAGCGCTGCGAGAAGCGGCGGTGAGCGCGGCCTCGTGGCAAGCGACATCGCGCACGAACTGCGTACCTGGGTGAATCGGTAGCGGCCGCGCGCATGCAGTGGTCGACGCGCACCGCGGGCGAGACTGAAGAGGCGGGCGCGCGCCTCGCGCGCAGCCGGCCGGTGGGCGCGGATGTCTTCGCTGTCATTTATCTGAACGGCGATTTGGGAGCCGGCAAAACGACCTGGGTGCGGGGATTTCTCGTTGCCTGCGGCGTCACGGCGGTTGTGCGCAGCCCGACGTACACGCTCGTGGAACTCTATGATTTGGGCGCGCTCACAGCCGTGCACCTTGATCTGTACCGGCTGCTCAACGAGTCGGAGCTCGAGCCATTGGGCGTACGTGACTGGGCGCAGCCGGGGTACCTGTGGCTCATCGAGTGGCCCGAGCGGGCGGGCGGGCGCTTGCCCGCGCCGGATCTTTGCGTCGCGCTCACTGCAGAAGCTGGTGCGCATGAGATCGCCGTCAGCGCGCAAAGCGCGCTCGGGGAAAGCTGGCTCCTGCGAGCCCGCGCTTGAACTCGCGCCGCCTTGATCGTAGATTAGGCGCTAAGTTCGACTGCGAAGTGCATGATAAGACAGTTCTTTCTATTTGCGGTGATCAGTTTCAGTGCGGCGGCTCTGCCCGCAGCACCAATTGAGCTTACCGATATTGCGCTCGCAAACGATGCCGGCGGCACGAGCCTGTCCCTGAGGTTAACCGATATCGTGCCGCAAAAGGTGTTTACGCTCTCAGTACCTGCGCGCGTTGTCATTGATCTTCCTCACGCGCGCATCGGACGCGGCGTGCACGCGCCGCAAGCCGCCGGAATCGTGGCGGCGATCCGCACCGGCCCGCGCCAAGACGGCACGTTGCGCGTGGTGATTGAGCTTAATTCCGCGCTTGCCGCGCACGCACACTGGCGCGCCCACGGTTCCGGACAGGAACTCATCATCGACTTGGGGCAGCAAAGACGTGCGGAAGCTGCGCCAGACGTGCCACCGCGGATTGTGCGCGCGCTGCATGCCCCGCTGGATACCGATCGGCCGATTGTGGTCGCGGTCGATGCAGGCCATGGCGGCGATGATCCGGGCGCGATCGGACACGGCGGAACGCGCGAGAAGGACGTGACGCTCGCCGTTGCGCGCGCGCTCGCGCAGCGAATTAACGCCGAGGCGGGAATGCGCGCCGTGCTGACGCGCAATCGCGATGAGTTTGTGATGCTGCCCGAGCGCATGCGCCGCGCCCACGCGGCGAACGCGGACCTGTTTGTCTCGGTACACGCCGATTCCATTCGCGATGCCAGTATCTCAGGCGCCTCGGTGTACGTGCTCTCCGAAAGAGGCGCGACCAACCAGGCGGCCGCCTGGCTTGCCGAGCGCGAGAATTCCGCCGATCTCATGGCGGGGACATTCCTGCCCGGCAAGGACCCGCAGTTGCAGTCGGTTCTCATCGACTTGTCGCAGACGGCAACCATCAGCAACAGCATGGTCGCCGCCGAGCGCGTGCTCGCAGCGCTTGATCGGGTCGGTGAAGTGCGCAAGCCGAGCGTGCAGCAGGCGGGATTTGTCGTACTGAAATCGCGCAGCATCATTTCCATGCTGGTCGAGACGGCCTACATTTCAAATCCGCAGGAAGAACGTCGCCTGCGCACCAGCGCGCAGCAGGATAAGCTTGCGTCCGCAATATTCAGCGGCATCCGCACGTTTTTCGAATCAAACCCGCCGCCCGGAACGCGCTTCGCGCAACTGCGCCGCACGCTTGCGCGCAGCACTCCGGTGAGCCCCAGCCTGCCCTGAACGCCTGTACACTCGCGGACCCCTGTTCGTGAGTGTGTCGTGATGCCGATCCGGGTTCTACCGAACGAACTCATCGATCAGATTGCCGCCGGCGAGGTGATCGAGCGGCCGGCTTCGGTCGTCAAGGAACTTGTCGAAAACAGTCTCGATGCCGGTGCCGGGCGCATCGACATCGATATTGAGCGCGGCGGCGTAGGCCTCATTCGCGTACGCGACGACGGCGCCGGCATGAGCGCGGATGAGCTTGCCGTCGCGCTGTCGCGCCACGCGACCAGCAAGATTGCGTCACTCGCGGACCTCGAAGCCGTTTCTACATTGGGCTTTCGCGGCGAAGCGCTGCCTTCGATCGCTTCGGTTTCCCGTCTGCGTCTTTTATCGCGCCCGCGGCACGGCGAGCGCGCCGCGGAGGTCGACGTCGACGGCGGCCAGTTGACGCCCGTGCGGCCGGCGCCGCATCCGCCGGGCACGAGCATCGAGATCCGTGATCTTTTTTTCAATGTTCCGGCGCGGCGCAAATTCGTGCGCAGCGACGCCACCGAGTTCGGCCACATCATGCGCTGGGTGGAGCGGCTCGCGTTGTCGCGCTTTGATGTCAGCTTTCGCCTTCGTCACGGCGAGCGGCGGGTGCTCGATGCCCCGGCGGTCGGGGCAGACGGCGAGGCGCAGCGACTGGCGGCCGTGCTCGGCGCTGAATTTCTGTCGCGTGCGGTGGCTGTGCGGCAGGTTGCGGGCCCCGTGAGCTTATCCGGCTGGATCGCGCTGCCGACGGCAGCGCGCGCACAGCCCGATCAACAATATTGGTTCGTGAACGGCCGCAGCGTCCGCGATCGACTGCTCACAAGTGCCGCACGCCTGGCCTATCGCGATGTGCTCTATCACGGCCGCTATGCCGCCTATGTGCTGTATTTGAGCCTCGATCCGCATTTGGTCGATGTCAACGCGCATCCCTCGAAGCTCGAGGTGCGCTTTCGCGACAGCCGCTCAATCCATGACTTCGTTATGCGCGCCATCGAGCAGGTGCTCGCCGGCACTTCGCCCGGACAAGCTGCACAGGCGGCCGCGAGCGGCGTGGCGCGCGCGCGTGACATGCCCTATGAGTTCGGCGCGCGCAACCGCTCGCTTGATCTCTCGGGCGGCGCGCGCGATCCGTGGCTGCTCGCCGCCGCGGTGCGCGACGCCGCGCCCGCGGGATCAGCGCCGCCCGAGCCGCCGCAGCCGCTCGGCACAGCGCTCGCGCAACTGCATGGGACCTATATCCTCGCGCAAAGCACCGAAGGTCTCATTCTCGTCGACATGCATGCCGCTCACGAGCGCGTGCTGTACGAGAAACTCAAAGCCGATCAGGCAGCCCACGGTGTGCCGTCCCAGCATCTCCTCGAGCCGGTCGTGGTCGATCTCAAGGCGCACGAGCTTGACGCCGTGCTGGAAGATCGGGGCAGCTGGGAGCGCGCAGGATTCGAGTTGGACGCGCTCGGCCCCACGCAACTCGCGCTGCGGCGCGTGCCGGCGCTCCTCGCCACAAACGACGTTGCGGCAACCGTCGCGGCCGTCATCCGCGACCTTGAGCTCGAGGCGGGCGTGCATCATCTTGACGGCGCTGTCGATAAGTTCCTGGGGACCCTGGCTTGCCGGACGTCGATCCATGCGCATCGGCACCTGACCCTGCCTGAAATGAACGCGCTCTTGCGGCAGATGGAAGCAACCGAACGCGCGAACCAGTGCAACCACGGGCGGCCGACCTGGACGCGCTTGACGCTCGCCGAACTTGATCACTTCTTTCTGCGGGGGCGCTGATGCAGCTGAGGACGCCGGGCGGCGCTTCCCCGCCGGTCCTGGTGCTGACCGGGCCGACCGGTACGGGCAAGAGTGACTGGGCCGTACGCATCGCCGAGCTGCATCCCGTTGAGATCGTGAGCGTCGACTCGGCGATGGTGTATCGGGGGTTGGATATCGGCACCGCGAAGCCCGCGCAAGCGGTGAGAGAGCGGATTTCGCATCATCTCATCGACATCTGCGATCCCACGGAGCCCTACTCCGCGGGGCGTTTTGTCGCCGATGCTGCGGCGCGGATCATTGAAATCCACGGCCGTGGCCGCATACCGCTGCTGGTGGGGGGTACTTTCCTTTATCTGCGCGCACTCATTTCGGGCATGGCAAGCCTGCCGCAGGCCTCTGCCGAGTTGCGCCGCGAAATCAACGAGCGCGCCGCCCGGGTCGGCTGGGAGGGGCTCCACGCGCAGCTGCAGGGTCTCGATCCGGAGGCGGCGGCGCGGATTCACCCGAATGATCCGCAGCGCATCCAGCGAGCGCTCGAAGTGTGCCTGGCAACCGGCCAGCCGATCTCCTGGCTGCAGCGCACGAGCCCGAGTGCGCTTGCGGCCTATCGCGTGCGCCGCTTCGCGCTCGTGCCGGCCGATCGCGCTGCGCTTAATGAGCGCCTCGCCGAGCGCTTCAACACGATGATGGCGCATGGTTTTTTACGCGAGGTTGAGGCCTTGTACGGACGCACCGGCGTGAGCGCCGACTGTCCCTCAATGCGCGCCGTCGGCTATCGGCAGCTGTGGGCGCATCTTGCCGGCGCGCTTACTCTTGCCGAGGCGGTCAAGCGCGGCATCGCTGCAACGCGGCAGCTTGCCAAGCGTCAGCTGACATGGATTCGCTCGGACGCGACACTCGAGCGCATTGAACCCGAGGCGCCCGGCGCGTTCCAAGACTGGGACCGCACATTGTGTGAAGAGTTTTGCGCGCTTGGCCGTTGATTGAAGGCGCATGCTAAGATTGTGGCCACGGAAAAATTAAAAAACCGTAATAAGAAGGAGAAAACGATGGCCAAAGGCCAGTCGCTGCAGGATCCATTTTTGAACGCCTTACGAAAAGAGCGCGTGCCGGTATCCATCTATTTGGTCAACGGCATCAAGTTGCAGGGGCAAATCGACTCCTTCGATCAGTTCGTCGTATTGCTGAAGAACAGCGTCAGTCAAATGGTGTACAAGCACGCCATTTCCACGGTTGTGCCCGCACGCAATGTCAATCTAACTGCGGGCGAAGAGGGCGACGTGGTAGCGGAGCCTGCCGTCGAATAATGATCCGATCCCGGAGCGTCTGAGTGTTCGAGCGCCCGAGGAGCGGTGAACGCGCGGTGCTCGTGCGGCTCGGGTTCGGCGCCGCAGTCGATCCGGAAGATCTGCGCGAGCTTGAGCAGCTCGCCCGCTCGGCAGGCGCGCACCCGGTTGCGACGGTGATTGGCCGGCGCGAGCGGCCAGATCCGCGCTTCTTCATGGGCAGCGGCAAGGCAGACGAAGTGCGCGACGCCGCCATCGCCGCATCCGCCGATGTCATCCTCGTCGATCACGCGCTCTCGCCCTCCCAAGAGCGCAATCTCGAAGAGCATATCGGGCGGCGCGTTCTTGACCGTAACAGCCTCATTCTCGACATCTTCGCGCAGCGCGCACGCAGCTTCGAAGGCAAACTCGAAGTGGAGCTCGCGCAGTTGAAGCACATCGCAAGCCGCCTGGTGCGCGGCTGGACGCACTTGGAGCGCCAAAAAGGCGGCATTGGGCTTCGCGGACCGGGCGAAACGCAGCTCGAAACCGACCGCCGCTTGATCGGTCAGCGCGTGCGCGTGCTCAGCAAGCGCCTGGAGAAGATTCAGCAGCAGCGCGAGACGGGTCGTCGCATGCGCGCCGAGATCCCGGTGCCCTCGATCGCGCTCGTCGGCTACACGAACGCCGGCAAGTCGACCTTGTTTCGCGCCCTGACGGGCGCCGCCGCGTACGTCGCCGATCAGCTCTTTGCAACCCTTGATCCGACCGTTCGGCGCATCACGCTCCCCGGCGGCACACCGGTTGTCGTCGCCGATACAGTCGGCTTCATCCGCGCTCTGCCGCACGAGCTCGTCGCCGCATTCCAGTCGACCCTGACCGAGGCGCGCGAGGCAACTTTGCTCCTGCACGTGATCGATGCGAGCGATGCGCGCCGTGATGAGCACATGGCGCAGGTCGATGCCGTGCTCGCCGATATTGGCGCAGAGTGCATCCCACAGATTCTCGTGTATAACAAGGTCGATCGGCTGGAGCTTGCGCCGCGCATCGACCGCGATGCCGACGGGCGGGTATCCGCAGTGTGGATTTCGGCGGCGCAGAGCGCCGGTCTAGCCGACTTGGAGAAGGCCATAACCGAGCGGCTCGCCCGCGCGACACGCCGCGCACGCTTAAGTATTCCGGCGAGCGGCGGGGCGCTGCGCTCGCGCCTGTATGCCGCGCGCGTCGTGCGCGACGAGCATTCGCTCGAGGACGGCTCGATCGAGCTTACGGTGGAGCTGCCGATGCTCGAGCTTCTGGCGCTCGCCCGCAGCACAGCGGCGCGGATCCTCGAGATCGCCGACGACGAATTGGCTTGTGTGCCTGCGGAGGGCTTCCTACAATCTGCGCCCTTTTCCGGCGCGACCCGGCTCCGCTGAAGCTTGCGGTAAACGGGCGCGCGGCACTTCAAAAAGTCCTATGGCTTGGAATCAACCCGGCGGCGGTCAACAGAGTCCCTGGGGCAAGCGGCCCGGCACGAACGCAAGTCTTGATGAGCGCTTGAAGGAATGGCAGCGCTGGTTCGAGTCGCTGTTTCGTCCGGGTGGCAGCGAAGGCGGCGGCTCGCTCGTCGCCGTCGTTGCGGTCGTGGCGCTCCTCTTGTGGCTTGCCAGCGGCTTCTTCCAGATCAAGGCCGCCGAGCGCGGCGTCATCCAGCGTTTCGGCAAGCTCATCCATGTGCGCGGGCAGGGCTGGGGGTGGCGCTGGCCGTGGCCGATCGAGACCCTGACCAAGGTCAATGTCGCGAACGTCAATAGCAGCGACTACAAGTCGCGCGTGCTGACGGCGGACGTCAACCTGGTCGAGCTGCGTTTCGCGGTGCAGTACCAATACACCGATCCGGTAAAGGTGCTGTTCAAGGTCGCGGATCCGGAGGCCACCTTGCGCGGCGTCAGCGAGAGCGCTTTCCGCCAGATCGTCGGCCAGAGTCCCCTGGATGATGTGCTGGTCGGCGCCACCCGCCCGCATATCACGCAGCTGACGAAGGAGCTCATTCAGCGCACGCTCGATTTCTACAATGCCGGCATCACCGTGACTTCGGTGAATCTCACCGACGTGCAGGTGCCGGACGCCGTGATTCCCTCGCAGCGCGATGCCAACAAGGCGCTTGCCGACCAGGAGCGCTTCGTGAAGGAGGCGCAGGCCTACGCGAACGGCGTCATCCCCGTAGCACAAGGCGGCGCGTCGCGATTCCAGCAGGACGCGGCCGGCTACCATGCGCAGGTCGTGGCCTTGGCCGAAGGCCAAACTTCACGCTTCACGCAGCTTGCCGAGGCCTACGCGCAGGCGCCGGAAGTGACGCGCAAGCGGCTGTATCTTGAGACCATTGAAACCGTTCTGGCGCGCTCGCACAAAGTGCTGCTTGATGCCAAGGCCGGCAGCGGCAACGGCAATCTCATCTATCTGCCGCTCGACAAGCTTCTCGAGCGCACGCCGTTGAAGGAGTCCGAGCCCTCGGCCGATTCGGGGCCGCGCGCCGCGCAGGGCGTCGACCCGGACACGATCAACGTCGAAGGCCGCGGCCGCACGGATCGTTAGATGTTGAAACGATCCATTCCACTGCTCGTCGTGCTCGCCGTTGCAGCATTGATTGTGCTGACCTCGCTCTTCACCGTGCAGGAGACTCAGGTTGCGATCCGCACCGAGTTCGGCGCCATTGTCGGCATCGACTACGATCCGGGCCTGCACTGGAAATGGCCGTGGGATCAGGTCGTGAAATTCGAGCGCCGCATCCTCTCGCAGTCCTACGAGGGGGAGACCTTTCTTACCAACGACAATCGCGGGCTCATCGTGGATTTCTACGTCAAGTGGCGCGTCAATGATGCGTCGCGCTTCTTCCAGGCGACCGGCGGCGAAGAGGACATTGCGGCGCAGCGCCTCGCTGAGATCGTCAAGGACGGCATCAAGAGCGTGGTCGCGCAGCGCACCCTCGAACAGATCGTAACCTCGGAGCGCGCCGCCGTGACCGGCGACATGTTTGGCCGTGCCAGCCACGCGGTTACGGGCTTAGGTGTCGAGCTCATTGACGTGCGGGTGCAGCGCATCGACCTGCCAGAAGACGTCTCAACCCGTGTCTACGACAGCATGAAGCAGAACTTCGCGAAAATCGCGAGTCGGTTGCGCGGCGAAGGCTCGAGCGCCGCGGTGCGTATCCGCGCGACCGCCGAGCGGCAGCGCACGGAGATACTCGCCGCCGCCGAGCGCGATGCATTGCGGGTGCGCGGCCAGGCCGATGCCGAAGCGGCGCAGATTTATGCGCGCGCGTATGCGAGCAATCCCGACTTCTACGCCTTTTACAGAAGCCTGCAGGCCTATGAGCGTTCCCTCGGCAAAGACGGCGATGTGCTCGTCATTACACCCGACGGCGAATTCTTCAAGTACTTCAAGGATCCGGGTAATCCGGGCAAGCGCTGATCGCCCGCGCACGCTCGGGCCCCATCGCACGCTCATGCTGCCCCACCTGTCGGATCTCATTGCCGCGGTCGCGCTGTTTCTCGTGCTTGAGGGCATGGCGCCGTTTCTGAATCCGCGCGGCATGAAGCGGGCGTTGACGCGTCTGCTTGATATCGGCGATCGCGAGCTGCGCATCGCAGGGTTAGGCAGCATGCTCGTCGGTCTCGCCATTTTGTTTGTGGTTCGCTAAGTCATGGGCAAGTTCGTCATCGTGATCGGCACCCAGTGGGGGGATGAGGGCAAGGGCAAGATCATTGACCTCGTGACCGAGCGCGCGGTCGCCGTGGCGCGCTTTCAGGGCGGGCACAACGCCGGCCACACGCTCGTGATCGGCGGCAAGAAGACGATTCTCTCGCTCATCCCCTCGGGCATCCTGCGCGAGCATGTGCGCTGCTTCATCGGCAACGGCGTCGTGCTGTCGCTCGAGGCGTTCTTATCCGAGGCCGAGATCCTGATCGGGCAGGGCGTGCCGGTCTTCGAGCGTCTGCGTATCTCGCCCTCCTGCCCGCTCGTCCTGCCGTCGCACATCGTGCTCGATCGCGCCCGTGAACAGGCGCGCGGCGCCAATGCGATCGGCACCACCGGCCGCGGCATCGGCCCCGCCTACGAGGACAAGGCGGCGCGGCGCGCGCTGCGCGTGGCGGATCTCTTCCAACGCGACCATTTCGCCGCGCGCTTAGGCGAGGTACTCGACTTCCACAACTTCATCCTGCAGCACTACTATCGTCAGCCGCCGATTGATTTCCAGAAGACGCTCGATACGCAGCTTGCGCTCGGCGCGCAGATCGAACCGCTGGTCACCGACGTTACGCTCGCTTTGGAAGCATTGCGCATCGCGGGCGCCAACGTGCTGTTCGAGGGCGCGCAGGGCGCAATGCTCGACGTTGATCTCGGCACTTATCCGTTTGTGACGTCCTCAAATACCACCGCCGGCTTCGCAAGCTCCGGCACCGGCATCGGGCCGCGTGCCTTCAGCGCGGTGCTCGGCATCGTTAAGGCGTACACGACGCGCGTTGGCGCCGGGCCGTTTCCGACGGAGCTCTTTGATGAGTGCGGCGAGCACTTGTCGCGCGTTGGCCATGAGTTCGGCTCGGTCACGGGGCGCAAGCGCCGCTGCGGCTGGTTCGATGCCGTGGCGCTGCGCCGCGCGATTATTAACTCGAGTGTATCGGGTCTGTGCATCACCAAGCTCGACGTGCTCGACGGCCTCGAGATACTGCGCATCTGCGTCGGCTACCGCATCGACGGCAAGGTCGGCGCCGAGCCGCCCCTGTCGGTTGACTCCTACGCAGAGATCGAACCGGTTTATGACGAGCTGCCCGGCTGGAAAGAGTCGACCATCGGCATCCGCGAATACGCGGGCCTGCCCGCCAATGCGCGCGCCTATCTTGAGCGCATCCAGAGCCTTGTGAACGTACCGATCGATATGATCTCAACCGGTGCCGAGCGCGATGACACGATCGTGCTGCGCCACCCGTTCTGTAGCTGAATCCGCGTCTAGCTCCCCATGAGCGCAACGGCCTACGAGTTACACGGCGCTGTCGCGGTCATCACGATGGACAATCCGCCGGTGAATGGCTTGAGCCACGCTCTGCGCCGCGGCCTATCCGCAGCAGTCGCGCGCGCTTGCGAGGAGCGCATGGTGCGCGCAGTCGTCATCATCGGCACGACCAACGGCTTCTCCGGCGGCGCGGACATTCGCGAATTCGGCACGAGCCTCGCAATTACGGAGCCCACCCTGCGCACGCTTGTGAGCGAGCTTGAAGACAGTGCCAAGCCCATCGTCGCCGCGATCGCAGGCGTCGCCATGGGCGGTGGCTTGGAGCTTGCGCTTGGCTGCCACTATCGTGTCAGCACAGCGCGCGCGTGCATCGCATTTCCGGAAGTCAAACTCGGCGTATTGCCCGGCGCCGGCGGCACGCAGCGTCTGCCGCGGGTCGTCGGGCTCAAGACCGCTTTGAATATGATTGTCTGCGGCGGCAGCGTCTCTGCCGACGAGCTTGCACACACGCGGCTCTTCGACCGCGTGATTGACGGCGCTCTGTTGGACGGTGCGCTCGCGTTCGCGCACGAGATCGCAGGCGTGTCGCCTCTGCCGCGGGTGCGCGATCTTGAAGTCGAGCGCATCAGTGCCGAGGGTTTCGAGGCGCTCGCCAAGAATTTCTTCACGGTGCTTGCGAACAAGGCCCCGGCGCCGCCTGCCTGCATCGCGGCTGTGCGCGCATCCCTTGGCGACTTTGACGAGGGGCTGCGTCTTGAGCGCGAGCTCTTCATGAAGCTCATGCAAAGCCCCGAATCGGCTGCGCTCAGGCACGCGTTCTTCGCCGAGCGTGCCGCCGGAAAAATTCCCGACGTCCCCGCCGACACGAAGGTCCGCAAAATCGGCTCGGCCGCCGTGATCGGCGCCGGCACCATGGGCGGCGGCATCGCGATGGCGTTCGTGAACGCCGGCATCGACGTCGTATTGCTCGACGCGAACGAGGAGGCTTTGCGCAAGGGCTTCGCGATCGTGAGCGCTCATTACGCAACCGCGGTCAAGAAAGGCAAGCTGTCCGCGGAGGAGCGTGCGGCACGCACCGCGCGCATCAGCGGCACGCTATCCTTTCACGACATCGCAGCGGCCGATATCGTGATTGAAGCAGTATTTGAAGACCTCGAAGTCAAGCGCAAGGTATTCGCCGAGATTGACCGCGTTGCAAAGCCCGACGCCATTCTCGCCACCAATACGTCGACGTTGAATGTCGACACGATTGCAAGCTTCACGGCAAGGCCTGCCGATGTGCTCGGCACCCACTTCTTCAGTCCGGCGAATGTCATGCGACTGCTTGAGATCGTGCGCGGCAAGGCAACCTCCAAAGAGGTGCTGGCGACGGCGCTCGCTCTTGCCAAGAAGCTCAACAAGGTTGCGGTCGTCTCGGGCGTGTGTGACGGCTTCATTGGTAATCGCATGCTGCGTGCGTATTTTCGCCAGGCTGAACTTTTGCTGCAGGAGGGGTGCTTGCCGCACGAGGTTGACGGCGTGCTCGAGCGCTGGGGCATGGCGATGGGGCCTTTGCGCGTGAGCGATCTTGCAGGCACCGACGTCAGCGGGTTCATCCGCAGGCGCCAGTACGCAGAGCATCCCGAGACGCCGCATTCGAAGATCGCCGATCGCCTGGTTGAGCTTAAGCGCTTCGGCCAGAAAACCGGCAAGGGCTACTATCTGTATGCATCGGGCAGCCGTGAGGCCCATCCAGACCCGGACGTCGAGCGGATCATTCTCGACATGGCAAAGAGCGCGGGGTTAACGCGCCGTGCGATCAGCGACGGCGAGATCGTCGAGCGCTGCATATTCGCGCTCGTTAATGAAGGCGCGAAGATACTCGAGGAGGGCATCGCGCTGCGCGCCTCCGACATCGACGTCGTATACCTCACGGGCTATGGCTTTCCGGCGCTGCGCGGCGGGCCGATGTTCTACGCGGACACAATTGGACTCAATACGATTGTAGAGGCGATGCGCCGCTTCGCCGCCAATCCTGCAAGCGATCCTGGTTCCTGGACGCCGGCCGCTTTGCTCGTAACGCTCGCCGCGGCGGGGCAGACGCTCAACAGCTGATGGCTTTTGTCTTTGACGCGCTTGAGCAAGCGCGCGATTGGCGTCATTCAGGGCACCTGAAGCTGGTAGGATGCCGAGCCGCGCAGCAGGGCTTGCTTTTGCGCATAGGCTGCTGGAAACACATTCAGGAATGGGACGTACAATATTGTTTTATAAAGAAATAACAACACAGATTTCAGGCGTTCGCTTGATCGTTCTTGGCACATTTTTCGCCGCAGCAGCGAGTGCGCAGATAGCGCCGCCGGCGTCCACTGTAGCGTCGAATGCACGGACGGCGAGCAACAGCGCGCCTGATGGGCCGCTTGCCCAGATCGTCCTCACCGCGACGCACATTGCGCAGTCGAGCTTTGATCTGCCGGTGTCCGTGGACAGCGTGAGCGAACGACGGATCCACGAGGGCGAGCTGCAGGTCAACATGTCGGAGTCCTTGGACGAGGTCCCTGGCGTTTCGATCCAGAGTCGTCAGAATTATGCGCAGGATCTGCAGCTGTCGGTACGCGGCTTTGGCGCACGCTCGAGCTTCGGCGTGCGCGGCGTGCGCCTCTACTCGGATGGCATTCCCGGCACGATGCCCGACGGCCAGGGTCAGTTCTCGCAGTTTGATTTAGGCTCGGCCGATCACATCGAGGTGCTGCGCGGACCTTTCTCTGCGCTCTACGGCAACTCCTCCGGCGGCGTCATTGCGATTTTCACTCAAGAGGGTAAGCCTGTTTTTGAGGCCGATGGCACCGCCGAGTACGGCACGTTTAACACTCAGCGCTACGCGTTAAAGGGCAGCGGCGACGCCGGCGCTGTCAACTACGTGGTGGATGCGGCGCATTTCCAGACCGACGGCTACCGCGATCACAGCGACGCCGAGCGCAACAACTTCAACTCCAAAGTCCGTTTCAATCTCGACGATGTGTCGAAGCTCACTGTGGTGGTGAACGCCATCGAAACACCGTTCGTGCAGGACCCCTTGGGCCTTACGCGCGCGCAGTTTGCGGCGGATCCCCGGCAGGCGGGCACCAACGCGATTGCCTACAACACACGAAAATCGCTGAGCCAGGAGCAGCTGGGCGCAACCTACGAGCGGCAGCTTGCGCCGCACGATGACCTTTCATTCGCGCTGTACACCGGCCATCGCGATACGACCCAGTTCCAGGCAATTCCCATGAGCAGCGAAGGCCGGCCCACGCATCCAGGCGGCGTCATCGACCTCGGCCGCACGTACTTTGGAGCCGACCTGCATGTCACCGATCAGCGCAGCATTTCCGGCACGCCGCTGCAGCTGACGGCCGGCGTGAGCTATGACAACCTTGACGAAGCGCGGCGCGGTTTCTTGAATTTCGTGGGCGCCGAGCTCGGCGTCGAAGGCGCGCTGCGGCGTCACGAGACCAATCACGTCTACGACCTCGATGAGTACCTGCAGGCGCAATGGGATCCGAGCGAGCGCTGGCGACTGTTGGCGGGCGTGCGCAACAGTATCGTTGACGTCAGTTCATTCAATCATTTGCCATCGGCCGGTGTCGTAGGCGAAAGCGGGGTGCGCTACAGCGCGACCAATCCGGTCGCGGGTGTCACGTTTCGCGCAACCAACGCGCTCAACTTCTATGCCTCGTACGGCAAGGGGTTCGAGACGCCGACGCTCAATGACCTCGCCTACCGTTCTACCGACGGCAGCATTCCGGGACTCAATTTTGCCTTGAAGCCCGCGCGCAGCGACAACTTCGAAGTCGGCGTGAAGGCTGAAGGAAATCACTGGCGCGGGACACTGGCCACTTTCTATATCCAGACCCACGATGAGCTCGCCGTGCAGTCAAACACCGCCGGCCGCTCGGTGTTTGAGAATATTGCCGATACCCAGCGCCGCGGCGCGGAGCTCGGGCTCGACGCCTGGTGGAAGGGCGGCTTCACGAGCCGCATTGCCTATACCTATATCAAGGCAGAAGTCGTCTCGCCCTACAAAACCTGTGTAACCGTGCCTTGTCATCCGACGCTGGTGCCTGAGGGAAACCGCCTGCCCGCCGTTCCCGCAAACTCCCTGTATGCCGCGCTTACCTGGCGTTACGCGCGGGCCGGATTCTCCATCACGGCGGAGACCTTAAGCCGCGCCCAGATCTTCGTTGACGACCGCAACAGTGATGCTGTGCCGGGTTATTGGGTAGAGAATCTGCGCGCGGGCTTCGAGCAGGATACAGGCGCTTGGCATTTCTCGGAGTATGCAAGCGTGAACGACTTGACCAACCGGCGCTACGTGGGCTCGGTGATTGTCAACGAGACGAACTCACGCTTCTTCGAGCCCGCGCCGGGCCGCGCGGCCCTGGTGATGTTTTCGGCGGCATACCGCGATCGGGCAGCCGCTCCGTAGGCACCGCATGATCAGCCCGTCAGGGCGGTCTCGAGTTTTGGTGAGTCTTAGTAGCGCTGCCACATGAACGGTATCGTCGCTGCGTTCGCGTTGACGTTTGCTGGGCTGTTTCCGATTGTGAACCCGCTTGAATCCGCGCCGTTCTTCCTCGCGCTGACGAAGAGCCTGCCTAGCGCGAAGAGGAGCGCGCTTGCGCGCAGCGTGGCGATCAACGGTTTTGTGCTGCTCTTGGGTTCGATGGCACTCGGACCGTGGCTGCTCGAGTTCTTTGGCATACAGTTGCCGGTCGTGCGCATCGCCGGCGGCCTCGTCGTCACGGCGCTCGGCTGGAAGCTTCTCACCCAGGACCAATGGTCGGATCATGCGGGAACCGGCTTGGGTGAAGATCCCCCGGGCGGTGTCGGCGCGTTCTATCCGCTCACTATGCCGCTGACAGTCGGACCGGGTTCGATGTCGGTCGCCATTACCATTGGCAGCCGCAAGCCCGACGGTCCGTTTAAGCTTGCCGATTTTGCGCTGCGCGCCGCGGGTGCGCTTGCCGGCCTTGTAGCGATCGCTCTGAGCATTTACATCGCCTACCGTTTCGCGGCGAACATCGCGCGCATCCTGGGCGCCTCGGGTGTCGACGTGCTCGTGCGCCTGTCTGCATTCATCCTCATGTGCATCGGCATTGAGATCATCTGGCAGGGTTACAGCGCGCTGACGGCGCTTCACCGGTAGCGACCGGAGCCGTTGCTGCAGAGGCGCACATTATGCGCATTGCGCCCTGCAGTTCGATGCCGCAGCGCGCGCCGCAGCGGCATGAACTTACGTTAATCCTTGAGAGTACCGTTCTCGAGGCTACTTTTCATCGTCTTTCCGGCGCGCCAGTTC
>DAITPA010000040.1:0-17906 GCA_036833805.1 Steroidobacteraceae bacterium
GTGTCGATGAAACACGCATTGCCGCGGCACTTCTCGGGGGCGCGCGCGACGTCGTCTCGCTGAGCAATCCCGCGCGGCTGCAGGCCGTCATGGCACGCGAGCTGCACACCTTTCGTTTGGAGCGCGTCCTCGGTACCACCGTCAAATCCGCGCGCGATGCGCGCCGCCAGCTCGACACGGCGCTGCAGCGTTCGAACGACGCCATCGTGCAGGTCCAAGAGGGCATCGCGGTGGATGTCAATCCATCGTGGCTCGAGCTTTTTGGCTTCGAGGACCGCGCCGCGCTCGTCGGCCAGCCGATCATGGATCTGTTTGAAGAATCGCGCCATGCCGCATTGAAAGGCGCGCTCGCGGCCTGTCTGCAAGGTCGCTGGAACGATCACGCGCTGCAGCTCGACGCGCAATTGGCGGACGGCACAACGCTCGCCATTGAACTGGTGCTCGCGATGGGCGAGCACGACGGCGAACCCTGCGTGCAGCTCATCGTCCCGGCACGCCAGCGCGATGAGCGCCGGCTCGCCGAAGAGCTTGCGGATGCGGCGCGCCACGATCCGTCCACCGGATTGCTGTATCGCGGCGCGCTCCTGCAGGAGCTCGCCGCAAGGTTCGCAACACCCATGCCCGGCGGCGTGCGCTATCTCGCGCTCGTGCGGCTCGACAAGTTCGCGACCATTGAAAGCGACGTCGGCGTCACGGCGAGCGAAGAGCTCCTCGTTGAATTCGCGAAGCTCGTGAAAGAGCAGTTGAACGCGCGCGATATCGCCGGTCGCTTCGGCGGCGTGAGCTTCCTCGTGCTTTTGGAGCGCGGCAACGAACGTGACATCGAGGCCTGGAGCGAGCAGCTCGTTACGAAGTCAGCGAAGAACGTGGTGCGCATCAAAGACAAGACCCTGTCGGTCACGTGCACGCTCGGATTGAGCGTGGTGCCGCCGACCGACCCGGACCTCGACGCCGCCATTGGCCAGGCAATCGCATCCTGCCGCACCGGCCGGCAGCGCGGCGGCAATCAGGCTTATACGTCGGCGCGCGTCGACGCCGATCAGCGCGTGCAGTCCTACGACCTCGTGTGGGTCAAGCACATCAAGGCCGCGCTCATGGAAAATCGCTTCCGCCTTGTGCAGCAGCCGATTGCGAGCCTGCAGGGCGATGACCCGAGCATGTTCGACGTGCTGGTGCGCATGATCGACCACACTGGCAAGGAAGTGCTGCCGGCGGAGTTCATGGCGGCGGCCGAGCGCAACGACCTGTTGAAGAATATCGATCGCTGGGTGGTCGGAGCGTCGCTGTCGTTCGCCGCGCAGAAAAAGCCCCGATGCCTGTTCGTGCGGTTATCGAAGGAGACCGTAAATGACCCCTCGTTCCTCGGCTGGCTCGACAACCACATCCGCACCAGCCGCGCGGAGCCCGCGCGCTTGTGCTTCCAGGTGCCCGAGTCGGTCGCGGCGGCCCATATCGAGCAGTCGCGGGCGCTCGCCGCGGCGCTGCGCGAGCGCGGCTTTCGCTTTGCGCTCGAAGCCTTTGGCTCTGGCCGCGATTCCCATGGCCTGCTTACGAGCCTCGCGCTCGACTTCGTGAAGGTGGACGGCGCCATTGTGCAAGCGCTCGCGAAGGACGCCGAGCTGCAAAGCCGGGTGCGCAACCTCGTTGAGGCGGCGGCGCTCAACAAGATTCAGACGATCGCCGAGCGCGTCGAGGACGCCAATACGATGGCGGTGCTGTGGCAGCTTGGCGTGCAGTACATCCAGGGATATTTCGTGCACGCCCCCGAAGAGGTGGTGTTGCACAGCGAGCCCGCTACCCAGACCCTGCGACAGACTCGCCAGAGCTTTCCAGACGATCCACCTGCCGCCAGCCGCGGGTAAGGACCGCGCCGCGCTGCGCGCGCTGACCGCGGTAATCCTTAAGCTCGCCCCATTCGAGGACTTTGCGCTTGTCGCCCGAGTGAATGATCAGCCGGCCCTGCGGAGCTACCACCGCAATGCCGGTCAGCATCTCTTCGCGCGCGGCGGCCTTCTTGCCCGGGATGTCAAAGAGCTTGTTGCCCTTGCCGCGCGGCATTTCCGGCACATCGGCGACTTTGAATGCCAGCATCTTGCCTTCGCTGCTCGCGACACACACGAGCGCCTCGGGCGAGGCAACGAAGGCAGGCGGCAGCACGAGCGAATTCTCCGGCACGCTGAGCACCGTCTTGCCGGCGCGCCGCTCGGTGACGAGATCCTTGAAGCGTACCGTGAAACCGTAGCCTGCATCGGTTGCGAGCAACCACAGGTCCTCGGGCTCGCCCAACATCACGCCCGCAAATTTTGCGCCATCGGGGGGATTTAAGCGCCCGGAGAGCGGCTCGCCCTGGCCGCGCGCGGACGGCAGCGAATGCGCGGGCAACGTGTAAGTGCGTCCGGTGCTGTCGATGAATACCGCCGGCTGCAGGCTCCGGCCGCGCGCCGCGGACTGAAACGCATCGCCGGTCTTGTATGACAGCGTCAACGGATCGATGTCGTGGCCCTTCGCGGCGCGCACCCAGCCGCCGGTCGACAGCACAACCGTGGTCGGCTCATTGGCGAGCAGCGTCAGCGCATCGATCGCCTGCGCCGCCTCGCGCTCCACGATCTTGGTGCGCCGCGCATCGCCGTAGTTGTCAGAATCCGCTCGAATCTCGTCGGCCACAAGCTTGCGCAGCTTCGCCTTGCTTCTAAGAAGTGCCTCGAGCTCATCGCGCTCGGCGGCGAGCTTCTTCTGCTCCTCACGGATCTTCATTTCCTCAAGCTTGGCGAGATGCCGCAGCTTGGTCTCGAGGATGGCTTCGGTCTGTTCATCGCTCAGCTTGAAGCGCTGCATCAGCACCGGTTTTGGCTCATCCTCGCGCCGGATGATGCGAATGACCTCATCGAGGTTCAAATAAACGATGAGCAGGCCCGCGAGGATATGCAGGCGCCGCGCAACTTTGTCGAGGCGGTGCTGCAAGCGCCTTGTGACGGTTGCGATGCGAAACGTGAGCCAGTCGGCGAGCACATCTTTGAGACCCATGACGCGCGGCCGCCCGTCGAGTCCAATGATGTTGAGATTCACCCGGTAGCTGCGTTCAAGATCGGTCGTCGCGAACAAATGGTTCATGACTTCGATCATGTCGACGCGATTCGAGCGCGGTACGATCACGAGTCGCGTCGGATGCTCAAAATCCGATTCGTCGCGCAAGTCCTCGAGCATCGGCAGCTTCTTCGCGCGCATTTGCTCGGCGATCTGCTCCTGCACGCGGTTACCCGACACCTGGAACGGGTAAGCTGTGATAACGACGTTGCCATCCTCGATTTCGTAGGTGGCGCGCGCCTTGTAGCTGCCGACGCCTTTGTCGTAGAACTCCAATAGGTCGGCGCGCGGCGAGACGATCTCGGCGCCGGTTGGCAGATCCGGACCTTTGACGTGCTTCATGAGCGCACGCGTCGTGGCTTCCGGGTCCTCGAGGAGATGAATGCACGCCGCGGCCACTTCGCGCAGGTTGTGCGGCGGAATGTCGGTCGCCATGCCGACGGCGATGCCGGACGTGCCGTTCAACAGAAGATTCGGCAGCCGCGCCGGCAGAATCGCAGGCTCATCCATGGTGCCGTCGAAGTTCGGCGTCCAATCGACCGTGCCGTGCGCGAGTTCGCTCAGCAGCACTTCGGCGTACTTCGTAAGCTTGGCCTCCGTGTAGCGCATCGCGGCGAACGATTTCGGATCATCCTGCGAGCCCCAGTTGCCCTGGCCGTCGACGATCGGATAGCGGTAGGCGAACGGCTGCGCCATCAGCACCATCGCCTCATAACAGGCGCTGTCGCCGTGCGGGTGATATTTGCCGATCACGTCGCCGACGGTGCGCGCGGATTTCTTGTGCTTGGAAATCGCCGACAGCGCAAGCTCGCTCATTGCGTAGGTGATGCGCCGCTGCACGGGCTTCAGGCCGTCGCCGAGCGCCGGCAGCGCACGGTCGAGAATGACGTACATCGAGTAGTCAAGATAGGCCTTCTCGGTGAAGGTCTTCATCGGTTGGCGCTCGACGCCCTCGAAGTTCAGTTCCTGCTTCTGCATACGCTACACCTGCACCTCGGCGAGATTGCCTTTCGCTTCAAGCCAGTCGCGGCGGTCGGCGGCGCGCTTCTTCGCCAGCAGCATGTCCATCAGCTGATCGGTGTTGTCCTTGCCTTCAATCGTCAGCTGCACGAGCCGGCGGGTGCGCGGATCGATGGTGGTCTCGCGCAGCTGCGCGGGATTCATCTCCCCAAGACCCTTGAAGCGCGTCACCACCGGCTTGCTGCGCGCATTCTCTTTTGCGATGCGCTGCAAGGTGGCGTCGCGCTCCGCATCATCGAGCGCGTAGTAGACCTGCCGCCCGGCATCGATGCGGTACAAGGGCGGCATCGCCACGTACACGTGGCCATTCGTCACCAGCGGCCGAAAATGCCGCAGGAACAGCGCGCACAGCAAAGTTGCGATGTGCTGCCCGTCCGAATCCGCATCCGCAAGTATGCAGACCTTGTGATAGCGCAGCTGCGATAAATCCGCAGATCCTGGCTCAACGCCGAGCGCCACACTGATGTCGTGTACTTCCTGTGATGAGCCGATCGCGCCGGCGTCGAGCTCCCAGGTGTTCAGAATCTTGCCGCGCAGCGGCATGATCGCCTGGAAGTCCTTCTCGCGCGCCTGCTTCGCCGAGCCGCCGGCGGAATCGCCCTCCACCAGAAACAGCTCGCAGCGCGCCGGCTCCTGGCTTGCGCAGTCGGCAAGCTTCCCGGGCAGTGCGGGGCCGGTGGCGATGCGTTTGCGCACCACGCGCTGCGCGGCCTTGATGCGCTCCTGTGCATTGGCGATCGCAAACTGCGCGATGCGCTCGCCGGCGTCGGGATGACGGTTCAACCACAGCGCCATCGAGTCGCGTACGTAGGATTCAACCAGCGCCGCCGCATCACGCGAGCCCAGACGCTCCTTCATCTGACCGGCGAACTGCGGTTCCTGCATCTTGACCGAGAGCACGAAGCAGGCCTTCTGCCAGACATCTTCGGGCACAAGCTTGATGCCGCGCGGAACGAGATTACGGAACTCGCAGAACTCGCGCACCGCCTGCGCAACCCCTGCACGCAGCCCATTGACGTGAGTTCCGCCTTCAATGGTGGGAATCAGATTAACGTAGCTCTCGGCGACCACGTTTTCCGCATTCGGTGCCCACACGAATGCGTAATCGACCGCATCGTTGACCGCCTCGTTCTTGCCGCTGATGGGCTCGCCAGGCAGATACTCCTCCTTGCCGAGTTCCTCGAGCAGATAGGCGCCCAAGTCACCACTGAAGAACCATTCGTCCTTCTCGCCTGTCGCCTCGTTGGTAAAGCGCACGCGCAGGCCCGGACACAGCACCGCCTTCGCCTTCAGCGTGTGCTGCAACTGCGGTACGGAAAACTTGTCGGAATCAAAGAACTTTGGGTCCGGCCAGAAGCGCACCGTGGTGCCGGTGTTGCGTGCGCCGACGGAGCTGATGACCTCAAGCTTCGAGGTCACCTTGCCGTCCTTGAAACCGATGTTGTATTCCTTGCCGTCACGCTTCACCCAGCATTCGAGGTGCTTGGAAAGCGCGTTGACCACCGATACGCCCACGCCATGCAGGCCGCCGGCGAACTGGTAGGTCTTGTCGGAGAATTTGCCGCCGGCATGCAGGCGCGTGAGGATGAGCTCAACGCCGCTCACCTTCTCCTTGGGGTGAATATCGACCGGCATGCCGCGGCCGTCATCGGCGACCTCAAGGGAGCCATCCTTGTAGAGAGTGACGGCGATTTCCTTGCAGTGCCCGCCGAGCGCTTCATCGACGCTATTGTCGATCACCTCGTGCGCGAGATGGTTCGGCCGCGAGGTATGGGTATACATGCCGGGCCGACGGCGCACGGGCTCAAGGCCGCTTAAGACCTCGATGTCGGAGGCGGTATATGACTGAGTCATCCGGGTATCCAAGACCGCGCTGTCAGACGCAGACGAGGCGATGGTAGCAGATAGCCGCAGCGGCAAGCGCCCTGCGCACGAGTCCTGTCAGTCAAGATCGGCGCTGAGCGCGCTGCGCTGCGCAGGCGACACCTGCAATTGATGCTGATAGGCGCGATGCTCGACGCCGACGGCAAGCGCGGCGCCGGCGTGCAGGGCCCGCACCATTGCTGGGGTGAGCTCGAAACGCAGGAAATGCACCGCTGAGGTCTTCTCGTCGTTGTCGCGCTGCAAATCCTCATCAGCACGCGCAAACACACGTTCATGGCCGTGCACTTGAATCCAGCAGCCATTCTCCACTTTGCGCAAGCGCCCAAGCGCGACGCGCCGCTCTTCCGGGTCGGGAAATTCAATGAGGAGCGTCACCTTCCAGTTGCTGCCGTCCGGGATCAGCGGATTGTAGGTGTCAAGCTCCGCCACGATACCTTCGGACTCAAATATGCGCTCGCTGCGCAGCATCTCCTGCAGCTGATATTGAATCGTCAGCCGGTCTTCAAAGCACCAGCGCATATGCGGACCTACCGCGAGCTGCCGGTTCGCCTTGTGCGCGAGGATGCGCGTGCGAAACGCGTTGCGCTCGCGCGCGTAACGCTCGAGCGTAAAGAGATCCTCGACTGACAATTTTTTCATTACAGATCGTAGGCGGTGCGCAACAGCGCCAGCGGATGGGTCGGCGCGCGCCCATCAGGAAGTTCGCTTTCGATCTGATGGCCGGCCATCGGGCAGTCGCTCGCGTAATAGTCGGCTTCCCCGCTCTTAACCTTCTGCATGACCGGCAGGCCAATCTTCACCGACGCCGCTCGAAACTCTTTTTTAACGCCATAAGTGCCGTCATGCCCGGAGCAGCGCTCGATCACTTCCAGGGTCGTACCGGGGATGAGCTGCAGAATGTCGCGAGTCTTGAGGCCGATGTTCTGCACGCGCAGGTGACACGGCACGTGATAGCTCACCTTGCCGAGCGCGGTCTTGAAATCCGTGCGCAACAGGCCCGCGCGATGGCGCAGCATCAGGTACTCGAACGGATCGAAAACGCGCGCGCGCACCGCCTGCACAGCCGCATCGTCCGCGAACAACAGCGGCAGCTCCTGCTTGAACATCAAGACGCATGAGGGGATTGGCGCCACAATGTCGTAGCCCGCATCGATCACCGCCTTCAGTTGCGGAATATTGAATGCCTTAAGCCTCGCGACGCGCTCCAGATCGCCGAGCTCAAGCGACGGCATGCCGCAGCAGCGCTCTTGCGGAACGAGGCGCACGGGGATGCCGTTGTGCTCAAAGACCGCGACCAGGTCTGCGGCAAGCTCGGGCTCATTGCGATCGCCGTAGCAGGTGGCAAAGAGCGCAACCTTGCCGCGCGTTTCCGGCGTCGCCTGCGGCGGTGCGCTCGTTGCATCGATCACCGCAAAGCCCTGCCCGGCGAGCGCCTTGCGCGCGGTGCGCGAGTGATACCGGGGCACCGGCGCGTCGCGATGCACACCGGCAATCTTTTCAAGGAGCAGGCGTCCGGCGCGCGTGCGATTGACCGCGTTTACCGCGTCCACCACGACCGGAATGCCGGCGAGCATTCCGACCGTGTCGGTCGCGGCGAGCGTGCGGTCGCGCAGTGACACGCCATCGGTGCGCGCGCGCACCGCCTTCGCGCGCAGCATGAGGTGCGGGAAATCCACGTTCCACGGGTGCGGCGGCACGTACGGGCATTTCGTCATGAAGCACATGTCACAGAGGTAACAGTGGTCCACGACTTTCCAATAGACCTTGCGCTCGACCGTATCGAGTTCGCCGCTCGGCGCTGCGTCGATCGCATCAAACAGCGTCGGAAATGCGTTGCAGAGGCTGAAGCAGCGGCGGCACCCATGACAGATGTCAAAGACGCGGGTGAGCTCGGCGCTGAGCGCAGCGGGGTCGTTGAAAGATGCGCCGCGCCAGTCAAGCGGCTGGCGCATCGGCGCGTCGAGGCTGCCTTCGCGCCTGCCTTGCGTCGGGGGACTCATGCGGGAAGGCGTCGTGCCACTTGGAGTCCCGGTCGCATTTGACGACCGCGGGACCGCAAGCGAACGTTATCGCGCCCTAGATGGAATCCAGAGCCTTCTGGAAGCGGTTGGCATGCGAGCGCTCGGCTTTGGCCAGCGTCTCGAACCAATCGGCGATCTCGGTGAAGCCTTCATCGCGCGCCGCGCGCGCCATGCCTGGGTACATATCGGTGTACTCGTGGGTTTCGCCCGCAATCGCTGCACGCAGATTGAGCTTCGTCTCGCCGATCGGCAACCCGGTGGCCGGATCGCCCACCTGCTCGAGGTACTCGAGGTGCCCATGCGCGTGGCCGGTTTCGCCCTCGGCGGTCGAACGGAACACCGCCGATACGTCGTTGTAACCTTCGACGTCTGCCTTCGCCGCAAAATACAGGTAACGCCGGTTCGCCTGGGATTCGCCCGCGAAAGCGTCCTTCAAGTTCTTTTCCGTCTTGCTGCCCTTCAGATTCACGACTCTCTCCTTAAATTAGACCTAGTCTAATATGAGACCCAGACTCTATGCCGTGATGTCCAGGGCGTCAACCACGTTGACCACGGCGGCCTGGCTCACTCATCCTCATGAATTCCAGAGGAGACCCGCGTTTGACCGCAAAGAGCAAATCCCCCGACTTCGAGAAGGCTCTGGCTGAGCTTGAGAGTCTCGTCGGCCGCCTGGAAAGAGGAGACCTGCCGCTTGATGAGGCGCTCAAGACCTTCGCACGCGGCGTCGAGCTCACCCGCCATTGTCAGGCTGCGCTCAAGACTGCTCAGCAGAAGGTGGAAATTCTTCTGACGCGCGACGGTCACTCCGAGATCGCACCGTTTACAGTCGCCGAGGACGAGTTAGCCGAGCCCGGCCCTGAATGACGCGCGTCGCTGCCCCGATCAGGGCTTACAGGGCCCGTATCGAACGAGTCCTCGATCGTTGTCTTGCGTTGCCCGAGTCGGGTACCCAGGGGGCGGCGGCCGCTCCTTCTCAACGTCGAGGGCCATCCGCACCTGCTCGGCAAGTCGATCGGTGCGGATGCCCGCGTGCCGGAAGACTACCTACCCCAGCACCGCGGAGCTCTCTGGCGCGCGGGCAGGCGCGTTTGAGCTGCGTGACCGTGCCATCCAGAACCTCGCCCCGCAGGCGCGCGCGCGCCCAAACCCTCGCCGATCTCGTGCGCTACGCAGTAACTCGCTCGACTTGAACGAAACGCTCTAAACTGCATTCCATGCCCGACAAAACTGACGCCTACCCGCTCCTTGATGCCATTGAAAACCCGGGAGATTTGCGCAAGCTCGATACGGCCAAGCTCACGCAAGTATCGCAGGAGCTGCGCGAGTTTCTGATCCACAGCGTCAGCACGCGTGGCGGGCACTTTGCAGCCGGTCTCGGCACCGTGGAGCTCACGGTCGCCCTGCACTATGTTTTCAACACACCCCATGACCGTATCGTCTGGGATGTCGGCCATCAGGCTTATCCGCATAAGGTCTTGACGGGCCGACGCGCTCGCCTGCACACCATCAAGCAGTCGGGCGGGCTCGCGCCATTTCCGACGCGCAGCGAGAGCGAGTACGACACGTTCGGCGTGGGTCATTCGAGCACCTCCATCGGCGCGGCGCTCGGGATGGCGGTCGCAGCCGCGCGGCTGGGCGAGGAGCGCCACGTCGTGGCGGTCATCGGTGACGGCGCGTTGACCGCCGGCATGGCCTTCGAGGCGCTGAATCACGCGGGCTCGCTGCCGACGAACCTGCTCGTGGTGTTGAACGACAATGACATGTCGATCTCGGAGAATGTCGGCGCGCTCTCCAATTATTTCGCCCACGCGCTCTCCGGACGGGTGTATGCGCACCTGCGCGAGGGCGGCAAGAAGGTTCTGCGCCAATTGCCGACCGCCTTAGAACTTGCGCGCCGCTCCGAGGAACACATGAAGGGCATGGTGTTGCCCGGAACGATGTTCGAAGAGATGGGATTCAACTACATAGGTCCGATGGACGGTCATGACGTGCGCGCTCTGGTGCGCACCTTGAAGAACGTCAAGGAGCTGAAGGGCCCGCAATTCCTGCACGTGGTCACGCGCAAGGGCAAGGGCTACGCGCCAGCGGAGGCCGATCCGATCAAATGGCATGGCCCGGGCCCCTTCGACCCGGCGAGCGGCACGATCTTCAAGGAGAAAAGCACTGGGCCCTCCTACTCGCAGATCTTCGGCCAGTGGCTGTGCGACATGGCAGCGCGCGACCCGAAAATCATCGGCATCACGCCGGCGATGCGCGAAGGCTCAGGGCTCGTCGAATTCTCAAAACGCTTTGCCGATCGCTATTTCGATGTCGCCATCGCCGAGCAGCATGCGCTCACCTTCGCCGCCGGTCTTGCGGCGGAAGGTCTAAAGCCAGTCGTCGCGATTTACTCCACGTTCCTGCAGCGCGCCTATGATCAGCTGATCCACGATATCGCTTTGCAGAATCTTGCCGTCGTATTTGCGGTCGATCGTGCGGGCCTGGTCGGCAGCGACGGGGCCACTCACCAGGGAAGCTACGATTTGAGCTACCTGCGCTGCATTCCGAACCTCGTCATCATGGCGCCGGCGGATGAAAACGAATGCCGGCAGATGCTGTACACGGCGACCGCACTTGCCGCACCCGCAATCGTGCGCTATCCGCGCGGCACGGGCCCCGGAGTTGCGCTCGTGGAGGAAATGAACGCACTGCCGCTAGGTCGCGCCGAGCTCAGGCGCGAAGGGCGCTCGGGACTTGCGCTGTTGGCGTTCGGCGCTCTGGTTGAGCCTGCGCAGAAAGTCGCCGAGCGGCTCGATGCGACGCTCGTCAACATGCGTTTCGTGAAGCCGCTCGATGAGGATCTCGTGGTGTCGATCGCCGCGCGCCATCGCGCCATCGTGACGCTGGAGGAAAATGCCACGGCCGGCGGCGCAGGCTCCGCCATCGGGGAGTTGCTGGCGGCGGAGGGCTTGCAGGTTGCGCTCCTGCACCTGGGGATCCCCGATCGCTTTATCGAGCACGGCTCGCGCGCGGAATGTCTGCAGGCTGCCGGTCTTGATGCGGCGAGCATTGCGGGCGCGATCGAGCGCTGGTGGGCGCTGCAACCGCAAGAGCGCATGCGCAGCGCGAGCAGCGCGCTGTCATGAACGACGTCGTCAGGCAGTCCAAGCACGCGGCGAGCGAAGGCGAGGATGTCCAAGGCCGACCCGACACGCGGCGCCTGCCGATCAATCGCGTCGGCATCAAGGACATCAATCACCCGGTGCGCGTGAAAGACCGCGCTGCAGGCGAGCAGCACACGATCGCGAATTTCAACATGTACGTGAACCTGCCCCACAACTTCAAGGGCACGCACATGTCGCGTTTCATCGAGATTCTGCATGCCGAGCGGGAGATCTCGGTCGAATCCTTCCGCTCCATATTGGAGAAGATGACTACCCGGCTCGAGGCCGATGTCGCACATGTGGAGATGAGCTTTCCGTTCTTCATCATGAAAAAGGCGCCGGTCTCCGGCGTCGAGAGCCTGATGGACTACCGCGCGAGTCTCATCGGCGAACGCCGCAGCGGCCGCACTGACACGCGGATCCGCGTCGTGGTGCCGGTTACGAGCTTATGCCCGTGCTCGAAGAAGATCTCAGCCTACGGTGCGCACAATCAGCGCTCGCACATTACGATTACGGCGAAGCTTAAAAGCCACATCTGGATTGAGGAGCTCATTGAGATCGCCGAGAGCGAGGCATCCTCGCAGCTGTACGGCATCCTGAAGCGCCCCGACGAGAAATACGTCACCGAACATGCCTACGATCATCCGAAGTTCGTCGAGGACATGGTGCGCGATGTGGCGATGCGTATCAGCGCGGATGCGCGCGTGGCGGCGTACATCGTCGAAGCCGAGAACTTCGAGTCAATCCACAACCACTCCGCCTACGCCCGCATCGAGAAAGGCGAAATTCCAGACTGCGGTGCGGATGACGTTTAGCTTGGCGGCGCGTAGCCGCTTTGCAGACGACCGATGAGACTGCGCAGAAACACGCGATTGAAGCGCAGCTGGCAGGAAGCTGAGACCTGCTCAAGAAGGGTCGAGCTCACTTTGAGCACGGTGACGGCGGTTGCCGCGCGGATGGTGGCGGTGCGCTTGGCGCCTTCGACGTAGCTTGTTTCACCGAAACACTCGCCCGTGTCGAGTATGCCCATGCGGCTGCCGTGCCGCTCCACGCCGCATTGGCCTGAGACGATGATGTAGAAGCGGTCGTCCATCTCGCCTTCCTTGACGATCTCCTCATCGTGCGCGTAGTCCTGCCAGCTGCTGGCGCGCAGCACTTCCCAGATTTCTGCATGCGAGAACTCGTGGAAGAATTTGAGCCGCCGCAGCACGCCAAACTGCTCCTGGCGGTCGATGCGCGAGTTCTGGTTGCGCAGTGTCTGATGCACGCGGGTAAGCTCGGCGGCAAAATCAAGGCCGCTCTTACAGCGCTTGGCCGGATCCTTCTGCAGCGCGAGCGCGACGATGCTCTCGAGCTCCTCCGGAATGTCCTTGCGCAGCGTATGCAGGGGCGGCGGCGTCGCGTACACGATCTGGTGCAGAAGCTTCTGCAGGTTGCCGGCACGAAACGGCCGCGAGCCGCTTAGCAGCTCATACATAACGGCGCCCAGGGAATACAGATCGGAGCGATTGGTGAGCTCCAGACTCTGCACCTGCTCGGGCGACATGTAAGACGGGCTGCCGGCGATGCCGTCGATACTGGAGATGTCGGAATCGGCCACCAAGGCGATGCCGAAGTCGATGATGCGCACGTCGCTGTCTTGCGTGAGCATGATGTTGGACGGCTTGATGTCACGGTGAATGACGCCGCGCGAGTGCGCGTAGTGCAGCGCTTTCGCGCATTTGAAGATAATCTCGACGACATCATCGATGCGCAGCAGATTGTCCGGACGGCAGTAGGCGGCGAGTGTGCGCGCGCCGTGCACGTGCTCCGTCACGATGTAGCAATTGCCGTCCTCTTCTCCGGCATCGAAAATCGGTAGGATGTGCGGGTGCTGCAGCATGCCCACGAGATGCGCCTCGGATAGAAACATCTTGCGGGCGATGCGCGCGCGTTCCTCATCGCCGCCCGAATCGATGTGGTAGACCTTGATCGCGACATCACGTCCGTAGTACGCGTCGTGCGACAGGTAGACGATACCGGTGCTGCCGCGGCCGACTTCATTGACGACCACGTACTTGCCGATCTTTTCGAGAACCTTGCGCTGCGGGGAGGTCTTGGGTATTGGGGATGACATGAGGCGTTGAAGTGCCGCAACCGCCGCGAAGCATACTTTCGCAGCTTCCGAGCGACTGTGATGCGCCCCACACCCACCGGCCGCGCCCACACGCTCGCGCGCAGCCAAGCACTTGCGGCTACGGCCCTCTAGCGGGCGAAATGATCGAATCCGGAATGCGAGAACTGCATCACATTCCCGCCGCGCGTGACGTTTGCGCCCGGCGCCGCGCACAGCACGCCAATGCGCCGGTACTGCCAGCGCGCGGGCGGCAAACTGCGCTCGAGCTCGGCGACCCGCGCCGCTGCCACGCTAAAGCAGAGCTCATAGTCATCACCGCCGCTGAGCGCAAGCTGCCGAGCCCGCTCTGCGCCGATGGCGCCGACGAGCTCAGCCGAGACCGGCAGGTCATCGAAGTCGATTTCGACGCCACAGCCGCTTGCGCGCGCAAGCTTCGCCGCATCGCCGAGGAGACCATCCGAGACATCGATGCAGGCGGTTGCAAAATCGCGCAGCCGCTCGCCGAGCGCCATGCGCGGCGTCGGGAATGCGAAGCGTTCGCGCAGATACCTTGCGGCAATCACGTTGTCAAGCTTGAGGCGTCCTTGTTCGAGCGCAAGGCCCGCCGCCGCATCCCCTACTGCGCCAGAGACGAAAAGCGCATCCCCAGGCGAGCCGCCGGAGCGCAGCATGGCGCGCGAGCGCGGCACGTGCCCCAGCACCTGTACGGTGACGCACAGTGGACCCGCGGTCGTATCGCCACCGACGAGCGCCACCTCGTAAGTTTGCGCAAGCGCACAAAATCCGCGCGCGAAAGCTGCGAGCCAGCGCTCATCTGCATCCGGCAGCGTGAGCGCCAACAGCGCCCAGGCGGGTCGCGCCCCCATGGCGGCCAAGTCGCTTAAGTTGACGGCGAGTGCGCGGTGTCCAATGGACGCAGGCGCCGCGTCGGGCAAGAAATGCACGCCAGCAACTAGAGTGTCGATCGCGGCGACGAGTTCCTGCTCGGCGGGAGAATTAAGGAGCGCGGCGTCGTCGCCGACGCCGAGGCGCACGTCTGCACGAGGAGCACCGCAGTGACTGAAATAGCGCTCGATGAGCTCGAACTCCGAGAGCGGCACGACGCTCTCAATGCTCGTTCGGCCGCAGAGCTCGGGCAGCGCGATCCAGAACCGCGTTCACAAATTTGTGGCCGTCGGTTGCACCAAAGCGTTTCGCAAGGTTCACAGCTTCGTTGATCACCACGCGAAACGGCACTTCGGGCCTTGATTTGAGTTCGTAGGCGCCGATGAGCAGTACCGCGTGCTCGATTGGGTCAAGGCGCAGCGGCTCGCGGTCCATCCATGCCGCAAGCTCGGCATCGAATGCAACGTGCGTTGCGCACACGGCGCCGACGATGGCGCGGAAATATTCTTGATCGGCGCGCTCCATATCTTGCGCGGCGGCGAACTCCGTGATGAGATCCTGCCAGGGACAATCATTGATCTGCCACTGATACAAAGCTTGCATGGCAAGCTTTCTCGCAACCGAGCGCGCGCTCGAGGCCACTCGGCTCGCTGAGACGGCGGACACGGGCGCTGTTATCCAGGCAACCGCGCCATGAGATGCGCCATCTCAAGCGCACTATCCATCGCCTCTGCGCCCTTGTTTGCTGAGTCCGCGCCTGCGCGCGCACGCGCCTGCTCCATGCTCTCCACGGTGAGCACGCCGAACGCGATCGGCACGCCCGTGTCGCAGCTTGTCTGTTGCAGGCCGCGGGCGCACTCCCCGGCGACGTAATCGAAATGCGGCGTGTCACCGCGAATCACGCAGCCGAGCGCGACGATCGCCTCAAAGCGGCCACTTCTTGCGAGCCGTCGCGCGACGACCGGCAGCTCGAAGGCGCCCGGCACGCGCGCGATGAGCAGGTTCTGCTGTTCGCCGCCGCGCTTCGCCCATGTCGCGACCGCCGCTTTCAGCAAGGCAGCTACGACGACGTCGTTAAAGCGCGCCGCCACGATCGCAACCCGGCGTCCGCTTGCGGAAAAGTCAGCGTCGCTTGCGCGCGCACCACTCATGCTTCCTCTCCGAGATAGCCCTCGACCTCGAGATCAAATGCAGAGATCCCGTGCATCTGCTTCGGCGCCGACAATACGCGCATGCGGCGCACGCCCAGATCCTTCAGGATCTGCGCGCCGATCCCATAGGTGCGCAGCACCGCGCGTGCGGCACCGCCGCGCTGCTGTTTGTCGGTCGCGGGCGCGCTCGGGGGCGTACTGGCCGACGCACCCAAGGAGCGCAGCGCGTCGGCGAGTTCATCGGGGCCTTCCGGCTCGCGCAGGATGATGACAATTCCGTTTCCGGACTCGGCGACGCGCTCCAGCGCCGCACGCAAAGTCCACGAGCGTGCCTCACCGCGAATCCCAAGCAGATCACGCAGCGTATCGGCAACGTGTACCCGCACTAGGGGCGCGAGAGGCTGATCAAGCCGGCCACAGACAAGCGCCAAATGCACGTCGTGATGCACGCGATCCGCATAGGCCACCAGGCGAAACTCGCCGAACTCGGTCTGCACGCTCTGCTCGGATATGCGTTCAACCGAGCGCTCATTGCGCAGTCGATAGCGGATGAGGTCGGCAATCGTTCCGATCTTGAGCCCGTGCTCGCGCGCGAAAATCTCGATCTGCGCGCGGCGCGCCATGCTGCCGTCGTCATTCATGAGTTCGCACAGCACGCCCGCAGGCTGCAGGCCCGCGAGCATGCACAGATCCATTGCCGCCTCCGTGTGACCGGCTCTGATGAGTACGCCACCGCGGCGCGGTCGCAGCGGAAAAATATGCCCGGGCCGAGCAAAGTCCTGGGCGGCTGAGGTTTTGTCGACCAGCGCCCGAATGGTCGCGGCGCGGTCCGCCGATGACACGCCGGTCGTGGTGCCGAAGCGATAATCGACCGACACCGTAAAGGCCGTGCGATACGCCTCATCGTTGTTGGGAACCATTTGCGGCAGCTCGAGACGCGCGAGCTGTTCAGGATCCATCGACACGCAAATGATGCCGCTCGTATGGCGAATCATGAAAGCGACCGCCGCCGCGGTTACGCACTCGGCCGCCATGATGAGGTCGCCCTCGTTCTCGCGGTCTTCATCGTCGAGGACCAGGACCATGCGTCCCGCGCGCAGCTCGGAAAGGATCTCCTCAACGGCCGCGATGCCCGGCACGGCGGCGCTGCCGTCAGCCGCGCGTGTCGGCAGTGAGTAAACTTTCGACATTAGACTTCACCCGAGTAAAGTTCAATAACTTACTGAAATATAAACAAATGCAATGCGCTTCGGTATGGAGGATTAGCAACGTCCCGACGTCAGCGCTATAAGGCCATCCATCTCGTCGCAAGTATAGCTGCCGCATGACAACGCCTACAGAGCGCGAGGCATTGCCTTTGGGGGCGCTCTATTGTGCAAAAGGCGCCTCTATTTAGACATTCGAGCTGCCTCAATCCGGCACCTCCTGCAGCAGCGCAGTGAACGCCTTCGCCAAGGACCCGCCCGTGACGCTGTAACTGCGGAACCCATCCGCGGGGCCGCGCGTTAGCATACGGACGGTACAGGTGCCGTTCTTAAATTCGGGGGGGAGAAACTTATGGGCCGTGGAATTCTGCTGTACCTGCTGGGCGTGCCCATTCCCATCATCCTGCTGCTCGCTCTTGTCTGGCGCTGAGAGTTGCACGCCATGGACCCTTTATTGAACCCGGGCCCGGGGCACGTTACCGGCAGCGCTCATGCAAACGAAGCCTCAACATCCGCAGTGTCGTGGGCAGCAATCATGGCCGGCGCCTTCGTCGCAGCCTCCGCCACCGTGCTGTTAGTCGCGCTCGGCACCGGGCTCGGACTCGCTTCGGTTTCGCCCTGGCCCAATAGCGGTGCATCGGCGACCACTTTCACCGCCGCAACTGCCATCTGGTTTATTGTCGTGCAATGGGTTTCAGCCGGTGCTGGCGGCTACATCACCGGGCGCCTGCGCACGCGCTGGGTTGGCACCCATACGCATGAGGTATTTTTCCGCGATACCGCTCATGGGTTCGTGACCTGGGCGGTGGCGACAGTGATTGGCGCCTTGATTCTGGCCTCCGCCGCGTCCTCAATGGCCGAAGCTGGAGTTCAGGCAGCCGCCACCGGCGGTCAAGGCGCGGCATTGGGCGCCGTGAATCAAACGCAGACCGGCACGGTCGTCAGCGCATACGACGTCGATACTTTGTTCCGCACTGCGACCTCCGAGGCAAATTCATCACCGGCCGATGCGCGTGCGGAGACGACGCGGATTCTCGCCAAAGGGTTGCCGACGGGCGACGTGTCGGCTGCCGATCGCAGCTACGTATCGCAGCTGGTGGCGGCGCGCACCGGTATTTCGCAGTCCGATGCCCAAAAGCGCGTCGACGACGTGGTCGCGCAGTTGAATGTCGCGCAGACCAAAGCGCGGCAAGCCGCTGACGCCGCGCGCAAGGCTGCAGCAACAGCGGCGATCTGCACAGCGCTTGCTATGTTGGTAGGCGCGTTTATCGCCTGCGTTGCTGCAGCGCTCGGGGGCCGCGAGCGCGACGAACACGCGTAACGGGCTCGTGCTCCGCCGCGCGATTCCTAGGAGTCCGACTCGGGTGTGCTCGAAAACGGCTGCATCAGCCGTTCAA
>DAITPA010000041.1:0-17091 GCA_036833805.1 Steroidobacteraceae bacterium
ACCGCTGCAGCTTCTGCATCATCCCGTCGCTGCGCGGCCGGCTCGCGAGCCGGCCTATCGACGAGGTGCTGCGCGAGGCCGAACGTCTGGCGCACGCCGGCGTGAAGGAATTATTGGTGATCTCGCAGGACACGAGTGCCTACGGGGCGGACCTGCGCTATCGGTCGGCGCTGTGGCGCGACACGGCATACGAGACGCGCTTTATTGATCTTGCGCGTGGCCTGGGCTCGTTTGGAATCTGGGTACGCCTGCACTATGTCTATCCTTATCCGCACGTCGACGCCGTCATGCCTCTGATGGCCGAACGGCGCGTGCTGCCCTACCTTGACGTGCCGTTTCAGCATGGCAGTCCAAGCGTGTTGAAACGCATGCGACGGCCTGCGCATGCCGAAGACACTCTGGCGCGCATTCAGGCCTGGCGCAAAGTATGCCCCGAGCTTGTGATCCGCAGCACTTTCATCGTGGGTTTCCCGGGCGAAACCGAAGCCGAATTCGAGGAACTTCTCGCATGGCTGGATGAAGCCGAGCTTGATCGGGTGGGGTGCTTCAAATATTCGCCGGTGGAGGGCGCGGTTGCGAATGCGTTACCGGATCACGTGCCGGCAGCAGTTCAGGATGAGCGCTACGCGCGCTTCATGGAACGAGCAAGCGTCATCAGCGCGCAGCGCCTGGCACGGCGTGTGGGCACTCGCATGCGAGTGCTGGTCGACACCGTTGATGGCTCTGCTGCGGTCGCGCGCAGCGAGGCGGATGCTCCTGAGATTGACGGCGTGGTGCGTATCACCAATGCCCGCGCGCTGAAAGTGGGCGACTGGGCGGACGTCAAAATCGTCGCTGCCGATGCCTATGATCTAAAAGGCCGCGTCGTCCAATAATACGCCAGCTACGAAACGCCTATTCGACAGTGACGCTTTTCGCAAGATTGCGCGGCTGATCGACGTCGGTGCCGCGCAGGATCGCGACGTGGTAGGCGAGCAGCTGCAGCGGAATCGTATACACCACCGGCGCCTGGAAATAGGTCACGTGCTTGGGCATCTGAATGACCGTGACGCCGTCGCTTTCAGTGATGCCGGACTCAGAATCTGCGAATACGATGAGTTCGCCGCCGCGCGCCCGCACTTCCATAAGATTCGATTTGAGCTTCTCAAGTAGGTCGTTGTTCGGCGCCACCGCGATCACCGGCATATCCGCATCAACGAGCGCCAGCGGGCCGTGTTTGAGCTCGCCCGCGGGGTAGCCTTCGGCGTGTATGTAGGAGATCTCTTTCAGCTTGAGCGCCCCTTCCAAGGCGATCGGATAGAGCGCGCCCCGGCCGAGGAACAGCGCGTGATGCTTTTCGGCAAAGCGCTTGGCGAGCTCTTCGATGACGCCATTTAGCCCCAAAGTCTTGTCAATCAACGACGGCAGCTCGATGAGCCGCGTCACCAGGCCGCGCTCGCGCTCACTGTCGGCACAATTGTGTTTCGCAAGTGCAATCACCAGCATGCCAAGTGCCGTTAACTGGGTCGTAAACGCTTTGGTGGAAGCCACTCCGATCTCGGGTCCGGCGCGCGTCAGCATGACGAGCTCGGAGTCGCGCACCAGAGAGCTCTCTGGCGCATTGCAGATCGCAAGCGATGAGAGATATCCCGCCTGCTTGGCAAGCCGCAGCGCCGCAAGCGTATCCGCAGTCTCGCCGGACTGGGAGATCGTCACAAATAGCGAGTCTTTCGGCACCACTGGATTGCGGTAGCGGTATTCGCTCGCGATCTCAACCGTGCAGGGGAGTTTACAGACTTGCTCAATCATGTAGCGCGCGACGACGCCGGCGTGCCAGCTCGTTCCGCAGGCCACAATGTGCACGTGCTTGGTGCGCTTGAAGACTTCGGTGGCCGCCGGCCCAAAGGCGGCTTCCAGAAGCCGGCCATTGGCAACTCGCTCCTGCAGCGTGTCCGCTACCGCGCTCGGCTGCTCATAAATCTCCTTCAACATGAAGTGGCGGTACAGACCCTTCTCGGCCGCGTCCGCACTCAGTGCACTTTCGCGAACCGGACGCTCGACGCCGTTGCCTTCGCGATCGATGACTCGGATCGACGTGCGGCGGATCTCGGCGACATCGCCCTCTTCGAGGAAAATAAAGCGGCGCGTGACGGACAACAGCGCCGCCACGTCCGACGCCACGAAGTTCTCATCGAGGCCAAGACCAATGACGACGGGGCAGCCCTCACGCGCCAGGATGAGGCGATCAGGATCGTGCTCACTTACGACGGCGAGCGCGTAGGCGCCTTCAAGCTCGGCGACTGTGGCGCGTACCGCCTTGAAAAGATCGCCAACCGTTGCGAGGTGATAGTGGATGCGGTGCGCGATGACCTCGGTATCGGTCTCGGAGGTAAAGCTGTAGCCCAGCCGCTCAAGATCGGTGCGCAGCTCGTCGTGGTTCTCGATGATGCCGTTGTGGACGATCGCAAGCCCGTCGCGGGAGATATGCGGATGGGCATTTCTCTCGCTCGGCACGCCGTGTGTGGCCCAGCGCGTGTGTGCAATGCCGATGTTGCCGTGCGTCGGCGACTGCTCGAGGGCGTCCTGGAGCATTTGCACCTTGCCGACGGTTCGCAGGCGCTTCAAGTGCTGCGTGCCATTCAGCACCGCGATACCGGCCGAGTCATAGCCGCGATATTCGAGTCGACGCAAACCTTCCATCAGGATGGGGACGATATTGCGTTCGGCGATCGCTCCGACGATTCCGCACATGATTTTTGTCTCTTACGTTGTGGTCGGGAGGCGCAAATTCGCACATTCCGGTTGCAACGGCAGTTTGCCCGAAATTGCCCTAATGGACTGATTTTACGTATTTAAGCGTGAACAGTGTCGCATCCGGGCTGCTATTGCCTAGGTTCCGTCTGCGCCTTGGTCGCGGAGCCGGCAGGGTAGATCTCGCGGCGCTCACCTAGAACGAGCCGCGCAGCAGGAACAGTATCCGCGAGTCACCCGCCTGCGTGCTGCTGGCACTCACCAGCGGCCGCGCCCATACGATTGAAGCGCTGACGGTTTTCCAGGGAAATAGATCGGCGCCAAATCCCCAGCTGCGCGGATGCACGCGCAAAGACTCCCCTAGTGACGCGTCTATCATGTCCGCCACCGCGGCATCAAAGTACACAAACCCATCGGCGACTTGCTTTGCGCCCCGCTTCCAGGTCGGCGACTGCAGTTGCAGCGTGCCCTTCAAAGCCCGATCGCCCAGCACCTCTGCCTCGAGATAGCCGCGCACGCCGTCAATGCCGGCGACCGGGTAGTCCTCGTCGATGATCAGCGACTTGCCGGAGTATTGACCGGCAAGCCTAAGGTATAAGCGCAGGCCCTTAGGCAAGGAGGCGAGCAGCGCGCCGTCCGCGCGCACGTAAAAGTAGTTCGCGCCGGCGCGAAAGTCACCATTCGCAAGCGCATTCGTCGGATTCGCGCCGCCGTGCGGCCCAAAATTGGCCGACACCGTCACCGCTTCCTCGCGCTGAGCACTGCTCCAGTTACCGGCGTAGGCAAGCGACAGGTTCAAATATGATACCGGTGTAACCGATGCCGCGCCGGCACCGATCGCTGTCGTGTTACGAAAGTGTCGGTAGTCCATTGCCAATGTGAGCGTCTGCGTCGCCGCGGCGCCCAAGGCGTGACTCAAACGCAAGCCCAAAATGTGGCCTTTGCCGAGCACCCCCACGGTGTCAGCCGTCGGCACATTTGTACTTGAATCCAGAAAGTAGACCGAAGGCTGCAGACCGCCTGGCAGCGGCTGGGAGGCGTAGTTGGCGATGAATACGCCGACCTGCTTGGAATCCTGTGGCGCAAGCTGATAAAGCGCGGACAATTCATCCTGCTTGCTGAATAAATTACTGTAACTGAGAGCCAGCGTCGCACGCAGCGGCTCGGTGCCGGAAGAATACTGATTATCGAGCTCCATGCTGCCGTGAAATTCCGAATGCTCTTTCGCCTTAGGGACTGACTGCGCGTCGCTGCTCGAAGGCGCCGCGGCAGCTGCCGGTGTAGGTACTGCCGGTGCGCTGGTCGCCTCCGCCGGTGTCGCAGGGGATTCGGGCACTGCGGCGCACACAGCGCACGCGCTCAGGGTCAATAGAACGGCCGCGGCGAGACGCCATAGGCGCATCGCCTTGGGTCGCGGTATACCCGGTAAGCTCGCCATCAACATCAAGTCCGTGATGCGCGCCATGCTGTGCGCGACAGAGGGCAGCTTAACTTTTTTTTGACTTCACCGGCCGCGTCCAGCTATCGATCGATACCTGCCGGCTGCGCGCCAGGGTGAGCTTATCCGCGGGCACATCCTGAGTAATGGTCGAGCCAGCGCCAATCGTAGCGCGAGCGCCGATGCGCAGCGGCGCAACCAGCATGCTGCCTGAGCCAACGAACACGCCGTCCTCGATATGCGTCTGCGATTTATTGACCCCATCGTAGTTGCAGGTGATGGTGCCGGCGCCGACGTTCACGTCCTTGCCGATCACGGCATCGCCCAAGTAGCTGAGATGATTGGCCTTGCTGCCTGCGCCTAGCTTAGTGTTCTTGACTTCCACGTAATTGCCGACGTGTACGCCGCGCGCGAGCGCCGCCCCCGGACGCAAACGTGCGAACGGTCCGATGTTGCAGGACGAGCCGATGTTCGCGTGGTCGAGGACACAGTTGGCAAAGACCTGCGTGTCAGCGCCGATCTCACAATCACGAATTACGCAGTTGGGACCGATGCGCACCCGATCACCGAGCGTGACTTTGCCTTCCAGAACGACGTTTACATCAAGCTCCACGTCGCGCCCGGCGATGACTGTGCCGCGCACATCAAGGCGTGCCGGATCGATGAGCGTGACGCCTGCCAGCATCAAATCGCGCGCCTGTTGCTCGCGGTAGGACGCTTCGACCTGTGCGAGCTGCACTTTATCGTTGACGCCGAGCACCTCTGCTTCCGTGAGCGCGAGCAACGGGGCTACCTTGAATTTCGCCTTGGCGGCAATGGCTGCTACATCGGTGAGGTAAAACTCGCCCTGCGCGTTGTTGTTCTTCACTTCGGCAAGCCATTTCTTCAGAAGCTTCGCCGGCGCTGCAATGATGCCGGTATTTGACTCGCGGACACGCAGCTCTTGTTTCGATGCATCCTTGTGCTCGACGATCTTGCGGATGCGCCCGCGGGCATCGCGCAGGATGCGGCCGTAGCCCGTGGGATCCGCGAGCATGATCGTCAGGATGGCGAGCGTCTTCGAGTCGGAAAGCTTGAGCAGTTTTTCGAGCGTGTCGCAACGAATGAGCGGCACATCGCCGTACAGCACCAGCACCGTGTGCGTATCCGGAATGCCCGGCAGCGCCTGGCTGACGGCGTGCCCGGTTCCGAGTTGCCGCTTCTGCAGCACCCAGGAGACGGATTCGGATTTAAGCGCCTCGCGTACCCGCTCGCCGCCATGGCCGTAGACCACGTGAATCGCCTCGGGCGCAAGCTGGCGCGCGCTATCGATCACATGTTTGAGGAGCGCGCGTCCGGCGAGCGGCTGCAGCACCTTCGGCCATTCGGACTTCATCCGCTTGCCCTGGCCGGCTGCGAGGATGACAACCGAAAGCGGCATGCGCTCGTTCAACCCCTGATCTTGCGCAGCCGCTCGATCAATTTGAGCTGCGCGGCAGCGCGCGCGAGTTCCGCGAGCGCCTGCGCCTGGTCGATCTTGTCAACATTGCCGGCGAGAGCTTCTTCGGCGCGCTGCTTGGCGGTGAGCGCCGCGGCTTCGTCAAGATCCTTGGCGCGCACGGCGGTGTCGGCAAGCACGGTTACCTTATTGGGCTGTACCTCGAGCGCGCCGCCGCCCACGTAGATCGAGTGCTCGCCGTCAGCCGTCTTAACGCGCACTTCACCGGCCTTCAAAAGCGTGAGCAGCGGCGCATGCCGCGGCGTGATTCCCAGCTCACCTTCACTACCGGGCGCGAACACCATCTCCGCGGGCCCCGAGAAAATATCTCCCTCGGCGCTGACGACGTCGACCTGAATGGTGTGCACTTCCGCCATTATTGCAGGCTCTTCGCTTTCTCGACGGCCTCTTCGATGCCGCCGACCATGTAGAACGCCTGCTCGGGCAGCTGATCGTAGTCGCCCGCGATGATCCCCTTGAAGCCGCGGATGGTGTCCTTCAACGGTACGATCTTGCCATCCTGTCCGGTGAACACTTTGGCGACGTTGAACGGTTGCGAGAGGAAACGCTGGATCTTGCGGGCGCGAAACACGCTCAGTTTGTCCTCCTGCGAGAGCTCGTCCATGCCGAGGATCGCGATGATGTCCTGCAGCTCCTTGTAGCGCTGCAGCACCACCTGCACACCGCGCGCGGTGTTGTAGTGGTCCTCGCCGATCACGAGCGGATCAAGCTGACGGCTGGTGGAGTCGAGCGGATCGACCGCCGGATAAATGCCGAGAGAGGCGATCTGGCGCGACAGCACGACGGTCGCGTCAAGGTGAGCAAATGTCGTGGCGGGGGAGGGATCGGTCAAATCGTCGGCCGGAACGTACACGGCCTGGATCGACGTGATCGAGCCTGTCTTGGTGGAGGTGATGCGCTCCTGCAGCACGCCCATTTCCTCGGCAAGTGTTGGCTGATAGCCCACGGCGGACGGCATGCGGCCCAAGAGCGCCGACACTTCCGTGCCAGCAAGCGTGTAGCGATAGATATTGTCGACGAAAAAGAGCACGTCGCGGCCCTTACCGCCGTCCTCGCGCACTTCGTCGCGGAAATATTCCGCCATCGTAAGGCCGGTAAGCCCAACGCGCAGGCGGTTGCCAGGCGGTTCGTTCATCTGACCGTACACCATCGCGACTTTGGAATTCGACAGCTCCTTCAGATCAATGACGCCGGACTCAGCCATCTCGTGATAGAAGTCGTTACCTTCGCGGGTGCGTTCGCCGACGCCTGCAAACACCGACAGACCGCTGTATTGCTTGGCGATATTGTTGATGAGCTCGAGCATGTTCACGGTCTTGCCCACGCCCGCGCCGCCGAACAGGCCAATCTTGCCGCCTTTGGCAAATGGCACGAGAAGATCAATGACCTTGATGCCGGTCACCAGGAGATCCTGGCCGCCTGTTTGTTCATCAAACGCCGGCGCAGGACGATGGATGGGCAGATGCACCTTCGCATTAACCGGTCCGCGGTTGTCCTGCGGCTCACCCAGCACATCCATGATGCGCCCAAGCGTTGCCTTGCCGACCGGAACTGTAATGGGACCGCCCGTCGCCTCGACCGGAAGTCCGCGCTTCAGACCTTCGGATGCGCCCATCGCGATCGTGCGTACGATGCCGTCGCCCAGAAGCTGCTGCACTTCGAGCGTCAGGTTCACGTCTTTCAGCTTCAGTGCCTCATACACGTGCGGAATCGCCTCGCGTGGAAACTCGACATCGATAACCGCGCCGATGATCTGCGTGATCCTGCCCGTTGCCATAAAGTCTTTCCTCAAACCGCTGCAGCGCCGCCCACGATCTCGGCAAGTTCCTTGGTGATCGCTGCTTGGCGTGCCTTGTTGTAAACCAGCTGCAGCTCACCAATGAGCTCGCTGGCGTTGTCGGATGCTGCGCCCATGGCCACCATGCGCGCAGCCATTTCGGATGCCACATTCTCAACTGCGCCGCGATACACCTGCGACTCGATGTAGCGCATCAGGAGGCCATCGAGTATCGCGGCGGCCTCGGGCTCATAGATGTAGTCCCAGTGCTCGGCAAGATCGGCTGAATCAAGGGTCTCGACCGGCAGCAGCTGCGCGACGTGCGGCTTCTGCGTCATCGTGTTCACGAATTGGGAGTTCACGAGAAACAGCCGATCGATCTTTGCCTCACGATAGGCATCGAGCATGACTTTCACGGCGCCGATGAGATTTTGCACGTGCGGCTTATCGCCCAGGCCCGACACGTTGGCGAGAATCGGCAGGCCCAAACGCCGAAAGAACGCGAGACCCTTGCTGCCGATGAGGCACAGACTCACTTCAGCGCCCTTCTCCTGCCACTCGCGCAGCAGCAGCAGGGTCTGTTTGAAGAGATTGGCGTTCAAGCCACCGGCCAAGCCGCGATCGGTCGAGATGACGATCGCGCCGATCGCCTTCGGCTCCCGCGCCACGAGAAACGGATGCCGGTAGTCGGGGTTTGCCTCGTTCAAATGCCCGATCACCGAGCGGATCTTGTCGGCGTACGGGCGCGCCAGCTTCATGCGCTCCTGCGCGCGGCGCATCTTGCTGGTGGCCACCATCTGCATGGCCTTGGTGATCTTCTGAGTGCTCTTCACACTCGCGATCTTGTTGCGGATTTCCTTGGTGCCCGGCATGACGTTTAGTAGCTGCCCGTTGCGATGAATTCCTCGATGCACTTCTTCATCGCCGCCTCGTTCTCCTTGGTGAGCTTGGGCGTTGCGTTGATGCCATCGAGCAATGCTGAGTTATTGGATTTTGCGAAGGCCTGCAGGCCCGCCTCGAAGTCCACGATTTTGTTGGGTGGCACGTTGTCCATGAAGCCGTTGTTGACGGCGAAGATCGATAGCGCCATCTGTGCAACCGACATCGGCGCGTACTGCTTCTGCTTCATGAGTTCGGTGACACGCTGGCCACGCTCGAGCTGGCGGCGGGTGGCTTCATCAAGATCGGAGGCAAACTGCGAAAACGCGGCCAGCTCGCGATACTGCGCGAGCGCGAGACGAATGCCGCCGCCGAGCTTCTTGATGATATCGGTCTGTGCCGCGCCGCCGACGCGCGACACCGAAATGCCCGCGTTCATGGCAGGACGCACGCCGGCGTTGAAGAGATCGGTCTCGAGGAAGATCTGCCCGTCAGTGATCGAGATGACGTTCGTCGGCACGAAGGCCGTGACATCGCCTGCCTGCGTCTCGATGATGGGCAAGCCCGTGAGCGAACCCGTCTTGCCCTTTACCTTCCCCTTACTGACAAGCTCGATATACTCTTCGTTGACGCGCGCGCTTCTCTCGAGAAGGCGCGAATGCAGATAAAACACGTCCCCAGGGAACGCCTCACGACCCGGCGGACGGCGCAGGAGGAGCGAGATCTGCCGGTAGGCGACGGCTTGCTTGGAAAGATCGTCATAGATGATGAGCGCATCTTCACCCTTGTCCATGAAGTACTCGCCCATCGTGCAGCCCGAATAGGCGGAGATGTACTGCATCGCAGGCGGAATGGATGCGGCCGCCGCGACGACGATGGTGTGCGCCATCGCGCCGTGCTCCTCGAGCTTGCGCACGAGATTCGCGATGGTCGACTGTTTCTGACCGATGGCGACGTAGACGCACTTAATGCCGGAGGACTTCTGATTGATGATGGTGTCAACCGCAAGCGCCGTCTTGCCGGTCTGGCGGTCGCCGATGATGAGCTCGCGTTGACCGCGACCGATCGGCACCATGGAGTCGATCGCCTTATAGCCGGTCTGTACGGGCTGGCTCACTGACTTTCTGTAGATGACCCCTGGCGCCACGCGCTCGATTGGCGAGGTGCGGGTCGCTTTAACGGGGCCTTTGCCGTCGAGCGGCACACCGAGCGCATCGACGACGCGCCCCAAAAGCTCAGGCCCCACGGGCACTTCGAGAATGCGCCCGGTCGTTTTCACGGTGTCGCCTTCGCGCAGGCCCTTGTATTCGCCCAGCACCACGGCGCCGACCGAGTCCTGCTCGAGGTTCAAGGCAAGACCAAAGATGTTGCCCGGGAACTCGAGCATTTCGCCATAGCGCGCATCGGCAAGGCCATGAATGCGGCAGATGCCGTCGGTGACCGAGACGATCGCGCCGACATTGCGCGCCTCGGTTGCGTCCTTAAAGCCCTCGATCCGCTTCTTGATCAGGTCGCTGATCTCGGTTGCCTTGATGGCCATCTCGTTCGATCCTCTTAAATCCGTCGCTATGCCGAAAGCTCGAACGCCATGCGTTCCAGCCGGGTGCGCAGTGAGCCGTCAATGACGAGGTCACCGGCACGAATCACCGCGCCGCCAATCAACGTGGCGTCCACTTCGTTGTGCAGCCGCACCTCGCGCTTCAATCTGCGGGCGAGCGCTCGGCTCAAAGTTTCCTGCTGTTTGGCATCCAATGCCGTGGCCGCCGTGACCGTTACGTCGACCACGCCCTCGGCCTCATCCTTCAGCGCATCAAATAGTGTCGCGATCTCAGCAAGTACCGCGAGCCGTCCGTTCTGCGCAAGCGCCAGCACCAGCTCGTGCCACTCGCCCCCCAACTTGCCGCCGCCGATGTCGATCACGAAATCGGCGAGCTGCTTTGCGGTCACGCGCGGATTGCCGAAGAGGCTCGCGACGCGCGGATCCGCCACGACCGTGGCTGCGGTGTGCAGCGCATCTGACCAGGCGGGCAGAAAGCCGCGCGCCTGCGCTGCCGCGAACGCCGCGCGTGCGTAGGGCCGTGCAATGGTCGTCTTGTCGGTCATATCTGCGCCGCGAGCTTGTCGATGAGATCTGCGTGCGTGCGCGCATCAATTTCGCGCTCGAGGAGCTTTGATGCCGCCTGCACGGCGAGTTGTCCGACATCACGGCGCAGGCTCTCGCGAGCGCGCGTCGACTCGAGTGAGATTTGCTGGTGCGCGGCGGCGACCAGGCGCTCACCTTCAGATGTTGCCGTGCCCTTCGCCGCTTCGATGGCTTCGTTGGCGCGCTGCTGTGCCTGATCGATGATCTGATGGCCGCGCTCACGCGCCGCGCGAATGATCGCTTCGGCGTCTTGATGCGCCTGCGTCAGCTGCTGCTGACCTTTCTCAGCCGCGGCAAGTCCAAGCGCTATTTTTTTCGAGCGCTCGTCCATGACTCCAAGAATCTGTGGCCAGATCTTTTTCATCGTGAACCAGGTGAGCACGACGAACACGAGCATCTGCACGATGAGCGTGAGATTAATGTTCACGATCGTCTCCTAACGACAACCGCCTGTGCTCTGCGCCTCAATGCGCCCCCAAAGCGCTTAAGAAGGGATTGGCGAATGTGAAGAAGAGACCGAAGCCGATGCCGATCATCGCGACCGCGTCGAGAAGACCTGCAACGATGAACATGCGCACGAGCAGCGCCGGAGCAAGCTCGGGCTGGCGCGCAACGCCTTCCAGAAAGCGGCCGCCGAGAATGCCGAAGCCGATGGCCGTGCCGAGCGCGCCCAGGCCGAAAATGAGCCCAACGGCTAGGACCGTCATGCTCTGGATTTGTGCGACTTGTGCGATGTGTTCCATTCAACCCTCCTAAAGACGAAAACAATTGCGAATGCGGTCAATCAATGTTCTTCATGCTCGCTCGCCTGCGCGAGATAGACGATGGTGAGCATGGCGAAAATAAATGCTTGCAGCGTGATGATGAGCAAATGGAATCCGGCCCATGCAATGCCGAGTACAATTTGTATGACGACGCCGAGCCAACCGCCAACCGTGACGAGCCCACCGAAGCTGCTCGACAAGGTGAAAAGCGCGATGAGAAGAAAAATCATTTCGCCGGCATAGAGATTGCCGAAGAGCCGCAGCGACAGCGAAATCGGCTTCGCGACCGTTTCGACGATGCCAAGCAAAAGGTTAAAGGGCATGAGCCACGGGCCGAAGGGATGCAGCAGCAGCGACTTCAAATAGCCGCCGGCGCCCTTCATCTTGATATTGTAATAGATGATCAGTGCGAGCACGGTGAGTGAGAGACCAAAAGTGACGTTGACGTCGGTACTGGGCACGACCTTTAGGTGCGTAAAGCCCGCGCCGCGCGCCACCGTGGGCAGGAGATCGACCGGAACGAGGTCCATGAAGTTGAAGAGAAACACCCAGCAAAAGATGGTGAGTCCGAGCGGCGCGATCAGACGGCTCGTGCCCTGAAAGGTGTCCTTCACCTGCGCATCAGTCAATTCAACGATGAGTTCAATGAAGTTCTGGAACTTGGTGGGGATTACGCCCGCGCCGCCTTTGGTCGCCCGTCGCGCCGCGATGTAGAAGGCGCCGCCAAAGAGGACTGCGAGCAGCACGGAGAAGAACACACTGTCCCAATGGATGACTGAGAAGTCGACGATGCCGTGCGCCTCCTTGTTCGACAGGAAGCCCAAGTGGTGCACGATGTACTCGTTGGCACTCGGCGTTTCCTGCGCGGCATGTTGCAGAGCCATATCCATTATCTAAGGAGTCTTTGACCCGATTTCAATCGTTGCGCTCGCGCGCTACAGCCCGTGCGCCGAAGCTTGGCAGTGCACTCGCAAGTGCCAACCAGTAAACGAAGAAGGTCGCGACGTACGCTGCGAACAGCGCCGCGGGTGAGACCTTCAGCAACTTCAAAACGACCACGAACAACACAACCACGAGGCCAAGCTTGAGCGCCTCGCCGACGAGGAACGCGCGCATCGCATGTGGCGCATCCGCGCCCGCGCGAGCGCCGAAGCTCACGAGACTCATGGCAAGACTTGCGACGGTGCCGATTCCTCCCCCGAGGAGCGCGGAACGCGCACCGGCAGCGCCGGCAAGCGCCCAAAACAGGACCCCTGCGATGATCGTTATCACCGCTTGGCCAGCGACGACGCGTAAGGCGAAGCGCCGTGCTCTGGGCAGGTCGATCGCCACCTCGTTTGCCCACGCGGACGACAACAAAAGCCACTCCTCGAACCGGTGAAGCGATGGAAGTGACTTCGCTTTTACTTATGCCCGGACAAACACTTATGCCCGCGACGCGAAGCCGCGGAATTATAGAGAGGCCTCTACAAAAAGGCTACTGAATATGGGCCAAAATACCGTCCAGCTCATCGAGACTGTGGTAGCTGATAACGAGTTTTCCGCGGCCTGAGGCGGCGTGCTGAATGACAACCGATGCGCCGAGCTTCTCCGCCACATCCTGGGCGAGCTTGTCGACATTCGGGTCGGCGGGCGCCTCATGCGGTGCGCGCCCCGCAGCCGCCGGACGCTGCAGGCGCCGCACCAGAGCTTCGGTCTCGCGCACCGAAATTCCCTTTTTCGCAATGAGCGCAGCGACTTCGGTTTGCTGACGGCGGTTCGCAAGGCCCAACAGGGCGCGCGCGTGCCCCATCTCAAGCTCACGCTTATCGACGAGCTGACACACCTCGTTCGGCAGCTCCAAAAGCCTGAGAAGGTTGCTGACCGCGGCCCGCGAGCGACCGACAGCCTCGGCAGCCTGCAGGTGGGTCATCTGAAACTCCGTGATGAGGCGCGATAGCGCTCGGGCCTCCTCGAGAGGATTTAGGTTCTCGCGCTGAATGTTCTCGATCAGCGCGACCGCGATCGCCGCCTCGTCGGGAATCTGACGAATGACGGCCGCAATCTCCGTCAAGCCCGCAAGCTGTGCCGCGCGCCAACGGCGTTCGCCAGCGATGATCTCGTAGCGCTGCGGCTCGCCGGGCGTGGGAACATCGACAGGACGGACGACGATCGGCTGTATGACCCCCTGGACGCGGATGGAATTGGCGAGCTCCTCGAGGGTCTCTTGCCGCAAGTCGATGCGTGGCTGGTAGCGGCCGCGCTGCAAGAGGTCGAGCGGAAGCTTGGCCAATTCTTCGCCCTTTGAAGCGGCCGGGGCCTCGGTCGCTTGCGGCGGCGCGTGTCGGGCCGCGCTCTGCCCCAGAAGGTCCGCAAGTCCTCGGCCAAGAGTGGGTCGCTTCTGGATCATAGGCGCCGGATCATAACGAATCGGCCTCGTGCGTACGTCCGGCTTCTTCCTCCTCGCGGCGGATCATCTCTCCCGCGAGCGCAAGATAGGCAAGGGCGCCGCGCGAGTCCTTGTCATGGAACAGCACCGGCACTCCGAACGAAGGGGCTTCCGCCAAGCGGATGTTGCGCGGAATGATCGTGCGAAAGACTTTGTCGCCGAAGTGCATGAGAAGCTGCGCGGAGACCTCGGTCGCAAGGTTATTGCGGGGATCGAACATGGTGCGCAGGATACCTTCGATGGCAAGCTCGGGATTCGCAGCATCCTTGATCTGCTCGATCGTAGACAAGAGCGCGGTCAGGCCCTCGAGGGCGTAATACTCGCACTGCATCGGTATCAGCACGCTGTCCGCGGCCACAAGCGCGTTCACCGTGAGCATGTTGAGTGCGGGCGGGGAGTCGATGACGATGACGTCGAAGGTATAGCGCACGCACGCCATTGCCGTGCGTAATTTTATCTCGCGCCCGGCGGGCAGCGTCAGCAGGCGCACTTCGGCGGCGGTCAGATCCTGATTCGCCGGCAGCAGCATGAAGTCTGCAGGATCGATCTTGATGAGCGCCGACTCGATTGCCGCCTCGCCCAACAGAACTTCGAGCGCGCTACGCGCAAGTTGCGATTTGTTGACGCCGCAGCCCATCGTGGCGTTGCCCTGCGGATCAAGATCGATGAGCAGTACACGCCGTTTGGTCGCAGCGAGCGACGCCGCAAGATTAACCGCGGTGGTCGTCTTGCCGACGCCGCCCTTCTGGTTCGCAATGGCAATCACGCGCTTCATATCGCGACAGTCTACTGCACTGCCGCTGCGCGGTTTTAAGTCGCGCGCTTAGGCGACGAGTCGCCTCTGTGCAACCTCGATGCGAGCGCGTGCGAGCTCATCCGCGACTTGATTCGTCGGTCGATTCTCGCGGCGCGAGCGCTCGAAGATGTCGGCGAGGCGCGCCGGAATCAGCGCAATCGCAGCGCTCACCTGAGATTCGCTCGAAGCGCCGTAGTACTCGTGGAAGACATTGATGATGCCGCCCGCGTTGATCACATAGTCCGGCGCGTACAGCACGCCTGCCGCGTGCAGCGCAGCCCCGTCGCGATCGAGGGCGAGCTGATTGTTGGCGGCGCCCGCAATGACTTTTGCCTTCAGCCGAGGAATGGATTGCGCGTTCAAAATGGCGCCGAGCGCGCAGGGGGCGAAAATCTCGGCCTCCTGCGTAAGGATTTTCTCGATCGCGACCGGGATCGCGCCGAACTCGTCGGCCGCGCGCTCGGTCGCAGCCGCGCGCACGTCGGCGACGTACAGCCGTGCGCCCTCGGCGGCGAGATACTGCGCAAGGCGATAGCCGACGCCGCCGATGCCTTGCACGGCAACGCTCACGTCCTGCAGGTCAGCCCGGCCGAGGCGAAATTTAGCGGCGGCCTTTAACCCCAGATATACGCCGAGTGCGGTCTTGGGGCCCGGATCACCACCGACGTCACCGGCGTGACGGGCAAGTCCGCTCACGTAGCGCGTCCGCCGCGCGACGCTTTCCATGTCCGCAGTCGTGGTGCCGAGGTCTTCTGCCGTGATGTAGCGGCCGCCGAGCGAGTCGACGAAGCGGCCGAAAGCCTCGAAGAGTTCCGGCGTCTTTGGCCGCTTGGGGTCGGCGATGATCACAGCCTTGCCGCCGCCGAACGCCAGTCCCGCCATTGCATTTTTGTAGCTCATGCCGCGCGCCAGGCGCAGCACATCGGTCAGCGCTTCGTTGCACGAGCCATACGACCACATGCGGCAACCGCCTGCAGCGGGCCCGAGCGCGGTTGAATGAATGGCCACGATGGCGCGCAGATTCGTGCCGGGATCCTGGTGGAAAACCACCTCTTCGTGGCGATCGAATTCAGGCATTTCAAAGACGCTCATAACCAAGCTCCCTCGGCCCTGCCGATCTTCTGTGACGAGACTACTCTGAAAGGTGCGCAGAAAGTGTTACAAAACTTGCCCTTATGGCATCTTTTGTGACATATTCATGTCACGAATCTGTGATAAATGGGTAGAACATGCAAGTTGAGCTTGACCGCGCGGACCTTCGCATCCTCGAGGTCCTACAGGAGCAGGGCGACCTGTCCGCGGCGGATATCGCCGAACGCGTCGACTTGACCACATCGACCTGCTGGCGACGCATCAGCCGCCTGGAGGAGCTCGGGGTGATCAAGACGCGTGTGGCGCTGCTTGATCGGGAAAAACTTGGCTTGAACGTAACCGTCTTTTCGCGAGTTAAGCTTGCGACCCACGGGCGCGATGAGCTCGGCAGTTTCGGCGAAGTCGTACGGCAGCACTCCGAGGTACTCGAGTGCTATACGCTCATGGGCGAGACGGACTTTCTCTTGAGGATCGTCACCCGCGACATCAAGAGCTACGAGGCGTTCTTCCTCGACCACCTGTCAAGGATTCCGGCCGTGCAGTCCATCAATTCATCGATTGCGCTGTCCGTCATCAAAGAGACGACCGCGCTGCCGCTTGGCATCGGGCCCGCGACGCTCAGCCACCGCTGACTATCGCATCCTGCTCAAGTGTAATGAGACAGCGCGACTCAGAAAGGCCCGGCACGCTGAGCGGGCGCGCCGCAACGAGTCGCCAGCCGTGCGGCAGTGCAGCCATCTCCTGATCCGGTCGCTTGCCCTTCATCGCGAGCACGCGCGTCGCGGGCCCCGTAATGGGAGCCACCTTTTGCAGAAGCTGCGGCAACGGCGCGAACGCACGTGCCATGACCGTATCGAACGGACGCGCGGGCGCGAGCGCTTCCACGCGTGCCTGCAATGCCTCGACGTTCGCAAGCCCAAGAACGCGCGCAGCATGCGCGACAAAACGGATCTTCCTGCCATTTGAGTCGATCAATGTAAAGCGGCGCGCGGGTTGAACGAGGGCGAGCGGCAGGCCCGGAAAGCCCGCGCCGGTACCGACATCGGCGATGTGCTCGCCCACAAGGTCAGCATGGATCGCAAGGCTATCAAGCAGATGATGCGTCAGCATCTCCTCGGGGTTCCTGATCGCCGTAAGGTTATAGGTGCGGTTCCAGCGCGTGAGCTCATCGAGCAGCGTGCACAGCCGCACCGCATCCTTTTCGGTGAGCGCAACGCCCAGCGTTGCGGCGTCCCGCATGAGGCGCTGGAGTAAGCTTGCCGCACGACTTCCATCGTTGGAGTCGGACATGACAGACGGGCTCCATGAGTTGCAAGCACACAATACACGCGGACGGCGCCCGCGCGGGCTTTGGGATTCTGCTCGTCGCCTTGCTCGCAGCCCCGTTGAGCTCGGCAACGGCGCAGGATTTTGGCGCTTTCACGCGAGCGGATGTGCTGCTCGTGGTCGCGCCGCACCCGGACGACGAATCGCTGTGCTGCGCAGGCGCGATCGCGCGCGCGCGCGCCAGCGGCGCGCGCGTGGCGCTCGTGTGGATCACGAGCGG
>DAITPA010000042.1:0-16510 GCA_036833805.1 Steroidobacteraceae bacterium
GGCCGTCATCGGACGTGAAGCGCGTGTGCAGATGAAAGAGCAGGCGGGCGCCCTTCCGGATGCGCTCATTGCCTGCGTCGGCGGCGGCTCGAATGCGATCGGGCTATTTCACGCCTTCGTGCCGGATGAGGCCGTGCAGATTCTAGGGATCGAAGCGGGCGGCCGCGGTCGCGGACTCGGCGACAACGCGGCGACGCTGACACACGGACGACCCGGCGTGCTGCACGGCACCTATTCTTTGCTGCTGCAGGATGAAGACGGCCAAATTCAGGAGACGCACTCGATATCGGCAGGCCTCGACTATCCGGGTGTAGGACCCGAACATGCGTTGCTGCTCGCCGCCGGGCGCGTGCATTACGAGGCCGCGAGCGACGCGGAAGCGCTCGCGGCCATCAAAGAATGCTGTGAAATGGAAGGCATTCTGCCCGCGATTGAAAGTGCGCACGCCCTCGCCGGCGCCAAGCGCTGGGCGCAGGCCAATCCCGGGCGGCGCATTCTGGTGGGGCTCTCAGGTCGTGGTGATAAGGACATGTCGACTCTTGAGCGCACGCTCATCGCCGCGCTCGAAACGCGCGCTGCAGCGGGCGAGCGATGACGCCGCGTGATCGCATCAGTGCAGCCATCCGCGCAGCGAACACGGGCGGCGAGGTCGCGCTCGTGGGGTTCATGACGGCGGGCTATCCCTCGCGCGAGCGTTTCCGCGAGCATTTGCAGGCGATCGCAGCCGCAGCCGACGTGATTGAAATCGGCGTGCCGTTCACCGATCCGATGGCCGACGGCGTCACGATTCAACGTGCGAGCCGCGCGGCGCTCGCGCAAGGGGTGAGTCTGCGCTGGATTCTCGCCGAGCTTGCCGCGATGCGGCCACTGCGCGTGCCGGTGATTCTCATGAGCTATTTGAATCCGCTGCTCGCACTAGGTCTTGAAGCGCTGAGCGCGGCGGCCGCGGACGCGGGCGTATGCGGATTCATCGTGCCGGATCTGCCGTTGGATGAGAGCGACGATTTCCGCGCAGCGCTCGATCCGCACGCGCTTGCTCTGGTGCAGATGGTCACGCCGGTGACGAGCGCGGCGCGCCTCGCGCGCCTGTGTGAGGCGAGCCAGGGATTCGTTTACGCCGTCACAATGACGGGCACGACTGGACGTAGCGTTGCCGTGCCCGAAGCGGTGCTCGAGTATTTGGCTTGCGTGCGCGCACTCGCGCACATTCCGGTGTGTGCCGGGTTTGGTATTCGCAGCCGCGAGCAGGTGGCGCGCTTGGCAGGCCACGTCGATGGCATCATCGTGGGTTCGGCACTCGTGGAAGTACTCGAGCGCAATGCGGATCCGGCGGCGTGGCTTGGCACGCTGCGTGCCGCGGCGCGATGAGCGAAGCCCAAAGCACATTCGTGGAGGAAGCCCGCACGCATCGCGGGCTTGCGGTGCTGCTCGCGGCACTCGCAACGGTGAGCCCGTTCTCGATCGATACTTTCTTTCCGTCCTTTCCGGCCATCGCGGCGCAGTTCGCGCTTAACACCTGGCAGATGCAGCAGACGCTGACGTCATATCTCGTACCGTTTGCGGTGATGTCCCTGGTGCTCGGGCCGTTGTCCGATGCGCTCGGCAGGCGGCCCATCGTGCTGGTGGGACTGACGGTTTATTCCGCAGCGTCGATTGCCTGCGCGGCATCTCCAAGCTTTGCGTGGCTTCTGACATTTCGGGCGCTGCAGGGCATGAGCGCGGGCGTGGGAATGGCCGTCGGCCGCGCCATTGTGCGCGATCTGCACGAAGGGCCCGCAGCGCAGCGGCTGATGAGCACGATCACCATGATCTTCGGCATCGCGCCGGCGATTGCGCCGGTGATCGGGGGCTGGATCCACGTCGCATTCGGCTGGCGTGCCGTGTTCCTCTTCATGGTCTGCATCGGGGTTACGCTCATCATCGCAAGCTATCTGCGCTTGCCGGAGACGCACCCCGAAGAGCGGCGCGTGCCTTTGCATCCGGGAAAACTTGCGCATACCGCCTGGCGGATCGCCGCGCATCACGAATTCATCCTGCTGGCGCTCGCGGCCGGCGTCACGCTGTGCGCAATGATGACTTACCTTGGCGCGGCGCCGGCGATCGTGCTGGGGTTCTGGCATTTGACCGAGACCCAATTCGCCTGGCTCTTTGCGCCGATCATCGCCGGCTTCATGCTGGGCGCGTGGCTCTCCGGGCGACTCGCGGGCCGCATACACGGACGTCGGCAGGTGGGCATAGGCTTCGCGGTTTCGCTCGCCTCCTCCGGGCTCGTGCTCGCACTGCATATGGCGGTGCATCCGCTGCCAATAGTGGTGCAGGAAGTGCTGATCGGCATCGATGCGATTGGTGTACAGCTCGTCATGCCGATTCTGGCGTTGCGCATGCTCGATCTCTTTCCGAGGTCGCGCGGCTCGGCCGCTTCCGTGCAGTCCTGCGTCATGCTCCTGACGGGCTCGGTCTGCATCGGTCTTGCCGTTCCGGCCCTTGCCGGGTCGCTTTTGTATTTGGCAGCGGGCTCCTTCGGCGCGACGCTCCTCGCATTCGGCTTGTGGAGCGCGAGCGCGCACTCGAAGCGTTAGCGCGCGCAGGCCAAGAACTGGCATCGGCACAGCGCTGCCCTAAGCGAGGCGCGCGGCCAGATCAGCCGCGGGACGGGCAAACCCATCATCGATGCAGCGCTCGCGCACGACCGGAGGACCACCCTGCCTATAGCGCGGCGGCACCCGGGAGCACACATTGATGTTCTAATGCTGTGACTCGACACCGCCATTGCCGCCGCTCACTCAAATGGCGTTCGCGTCGCTCGAATCCACAAGCCCCGATTGGCGCGGCGTTATGATTCTAAGTGCACCCTCAAAGGGATTTGACATGAGCCAAGAGGCGACTTCTAAGTTCGCTCAGTTCCGCGGCTCACCGCTTGCGCGGCGAATCGGGTCCGTTGCCCTTGGTGCATGGATTGTTCTGTACCTGGCAGTCATTACCTATACCTTCTCGGATCGGCTCGATTCCACGAAACACGTTACGCTGCTTATCTTCCTCTGGCTCATTGGTGCTCTTGCCCTGGGGTTACTGTCGCGCGCGTGGCGCAAACCTGGCTCAGCAGATCGGAATCCTTCCGCTCGGCCGTAAATCAATATGCCAAATAAGACCATTGCGGGCCAGACAATTGCCGGCGGCCTGAGGTCAATGAAAGAGCGCGACAGTTGTACGCCGAGCGTTTGAGAACTAGCGGGATCCGTAATGCCTGTCGAGCCATGCGGCGAGCCGCTCGAGCGAGGATGCATCGATGTGCAGGCGCAGTTTGCCCTCGCGTATACGCTCGAGCGCGCCTTTGACGAGTGAGGGCAGTACACGCGCGAGCTCGATGATCTCGGGAAGCTGGCTGCGAAAGATGCGCCACAGCCGCCTGGGGCGCGTGCGCTCGCGCATCCATTCACGCAGGATCGGGCTTGCGGTGCTCCAGATATCAAGCTCAGGATACAGCTCGCGTCCGAGGCCCTCGACATTGAGCAGCGTCTTCTGCAAGAGGATGAGCTGCGGCTGCACCGTCATGTTGAAGCGTCGCGAGATCTCGAACAGGCGCAACAGAATCGTGCCGAAGGAGATGTCCTTCAACGGCCGGTCGAAGATCGGCTCGCACACCGTCCGCACCGCCGACTCCATCTCATCGACGCGCGTACCCGGCGGCACCCAGCCTGACTCGAGGTGCAGCGTCGCCACCCGCCGGTAGTCGCGATCGAATACCGCGAGGAAATTGCGCGCCAGATACTGCTGGTCGCTTGGATCGAGCGAGCCCACGATGCCGAAGTCGACCGCGGCGTAGCGCGGCTCGGCGGGATTATCGATGAGCACAAAGATGTTGCCCGGGTGCATGTCCGCGTGGAAGAAGTTGTGGCGGAAAACCTGGGTGAAGAAAATCTGCACGCCGCTCTCAGCGAGCTTCTTAAAGTCCGTGCCGGCAGCGCGCAGACGCTCGATGTCGCTGATCGGCACGCCATGGATGCGCTCCATCACCATGACATTGACGCGGCAATAGTCCCAATACACTTCCGGCACGTACAGCAACTGTGAGCCCGCAAAGTTGCGCTTCAACTGCGCGGCGTTGGCCGCTTCACGCATGAGATCGAGTTCATCGAGAATGGTTTTCTCGTATTCGTCGACGACTTCGATGGGCCGCAAGCGGCGGCTCTCGCGCCAATAGCGCTGCGCAAGCTGCGCCAGCGCATGCAGCACCTCAAGATCACGCTCAATGATCTCCCGCATGTCCGGCCGCAGCACCTTGACCACGACTTCTTTGCCATCGGTGAGACGCGCAACGTGCACTTGAGCAATCGACGCGGCCGCGAGCGGTGTTTCGTCAAAGGAGGCGAAGGCGTCTTGCACCGCACGGCCGAGCGCCTGCTCGACGATGCGGCGCGCGGCGGCGCCCGGGAAGGGCGGCACGCGATCCTGTAGTTTCGCAAGTTCGTCGGCGATGTCGCTCGGCAACAGGTCGCGGCGCGTGGAGACGGCCTGACCGAATTTGACGAACACCGGCCCGAGCTCCTCGAGCGCCAGACGAATGCGCTCGCCGCGGCTGGCCTTGCGGCGGCGTTCGAACCAGACGCCCGGAGAGAGGTAGAAAAGAAAGCGCAGCGGTCGATAAAGATGCGTCGCGCGAACGAAATCGTCGAGCCCGTGCCGCAACAGCACGCGCTGGATCTCGAGCAGCCGCACGATGACGCGCAGCCTCATGGCACGAGCAGAGCGATGCGCGCCTCGAGCCGCTCGACGTCTTCCCGCAATCGATCGACGCCACTCGTGAACTGGTCAGCTTCGGCGCGCGGTACGAGATCGGCGCGCTCATGCGCCAGGTATTCGGCAACATTGCGCACCGCCGTCGCCGCCGCGTGCCGGCTCCAGCCAAGCGCGCCGCGCGCCAGACGCGCGAGCTGATGGGCCGGCACGTCGCCGATGGCGAGCGATAATTCCTCTTCCAGATCCGGTTTCAGAAGCTGCGCAAGCTCGCGGTACTTGCGGGCTATGTCAGCGTCGCCGCGGATTTGAACCGCGCCCCTTTGCAGCACGGCTTCGGGTGTGGGGCCGGCCAGGGCGAGCAAGCTCAAGAGACCGCCGGTGAGCTCCGCGTCAGCCTGTGCGCTCGCATCCGTCTTCAATTGCAGGACCTCGCCGCTCGAGCGCACCAGCATGCGCAGCATGCCGCGCACTTCGACGCCGAGACTCGTTCCGGCAAGCTCGCGGCACAGCTCGCGCGCACGCGGCGAGCGTGGCAGGCCGCGGTTCAGGAGGTTTTCTAGCGTCGCGGTGAGCATCGAGGTCAGTAGCGATACCCACGGTGCACCGCCACGATCCCGCCGGCAAGATTGTGATAGCGGCATCCTTCAAGACCCGCATCGCGCATCAGAAGCAGGAGCGCTTCCTGGTCGGGATGCTTGCGAATGGATTCGGCGAGATAGCGGTAGCTTGCCGCATCCTGGGCGACCAGGCGCCCGAGCAGCGGCAGCACGTGGAATGAATAGGCGTCGTAGAGAGGCTGCAGGGCGAGCAGCGTCGGATGCGAAAACTCGAGCACCAGAAGCTGGCCGCCGGGCTTTAACGCGCGGCCCATGGATTTCAAGGCGGCGGATTTGTCGGTGACGTTGCGCAGCCCGAAGCCTATGGTGATGCAATCGAAGTAGCCATCGGGAAACGGCAGGCGTTCGGCATTGGCCTGCACGCAGTAGACGTTGCGGACAAATCCTTCGTTCAAAAGCCGATCACGTCCGCGCGCGAGCATGGCGGCGTTGATGTCGCTCAGAACGACGAGACCTTGGTCACCGACCTGTCGCGCAAGTCCCGCCGCGAGGTCGCCGCTGCCGCCTGCGACATCGAGTGCGCGCTGTCCGGGACGCAAATTGGCAAGCGATAGCGTGAAGCGCTTCCACAGGCGGTGAGCGCCGCCTGACGTGAGATCGTTCATGCGATCGTAATTGCCGGCGACGGAATCGAACACGCCGCGCACGCGGCGCGCTTTCTCACGCCACGGTACGCGCTCGTAGCCAAAGTCCGCTGAATGGTCGTCGGTCATGAATTCATCACACCCGCGCCCATTGTAGAGGCGAACCTAGCGGGGCTGCGCCGCTTGATGCTTGCGCTCAAGGTAATGCGCCCATTTCTCCTCGCGATCGCGCCCGAGCTCATAGAGGTATTTCCAGGTGTACAGGCCCGTGTCGTGCCCGTCGTCAAACACGAGCTTCACGGCATACTGCCCGACCTGCTCGACGGCGCGGATCGCGACGTTTTCCTTGCCGAGAACCAGCACTTCCTGACCGGGACCGTGGCCTTTGACTTCCGCAGACGGGGAGTGGACCCGCAGATACTCGAAGGGCAGGTCGAAGCCTGCACCGTCGTCAAAAGCGACCGATAGGACCCGCGAGCGGTTGCGCAGCTTGATCTCGATCGGTACGGGAGCGGACACGGTCGCGCAGTATACCGACCAAGACAGTCTTGTGCAGCGCACAAAAAGCGAACTCGACCGATGACTTTTCGCAACGCAACACTATACTTACGGGCATTGCACCAATATGGAGCCGCCCAGCGCCGCGGCACTGAATGCACCCTACAGATACTACGCATCCCGACTACTTTCATAAGGTCGTGGATTGCCAGTGGGCCTGTCCCGCCCACACCGATGTCCCTGAATACATTCGACTGATTGCCCAAGGACGCTTTACCGAGGCGTACATGGTGAACCGTCAGTCCAACGTCTTTCCAGGCATCCTCGGCCGCGTCTGCGATCGGCCCTGCGAGCCGGCGTGCCGCCGCGGACGCGTCGAGAAGAAACCTGTTGCGATCTGTCGCTTGAAGCGCGTTGCCGCGGATCACCGTGACGACGTTTCCGGCTTGCTGCCGAAGATCCCGCGCTTGAAGAATGGCAAGCGTGTGGTCTGCATCGGCGCCGGCTGCGCATCCCTCACGGTCGCGAACGATCTGCTGCCGCTCGGCTATGAAGTCACAATTTTCGAGCAGTACGGCGAGCCCGGCGGCCTCATGCGCATCAATATTCCCGCTTTTCGCCTGCCCCAAAAGGTGCTCAACGACGAGATGGGCATGATTCTCGGCATGGGAGTGGATCTGAAGCTGAAGCACCCGGTCGCAAGCCTGCGGGAGCTTGTGGACAACGGCCGCTGCGATGCGGTGTTCGTCGGCTCGGGTGCGCCACAGGGCAAGGAGTTGAAGCTGCCCGGCCGCACCGAAGGCGCGGCCAATATTCACATTGGCATCGCCTGGTTGGGGTCGGTTGCGTTTGGGCATCTGGAGAAAATCGGCGCGCGCGTGCTCATCATCGGTGTCGGCAACACGGCGATGGATTGCTGCCGCACGAGCCTGCGTCTCGGTGCCAAGCACGTGAAGGTGATGGCGCGCAAACCGCGCGGCTTCTTCAAGGCTTCTGAATGGGAGCTCGAGGACGCCGAGGAGGAGCACGTCGAGATCAAGGTGAACCGCGTGCCAAGATCCTTTGTCGTCGAGAATGGCAAACTGACGGGCATGCTGTTCGACAAGAAGGAGTACGACATCGACACGCACGGCGACATCATGGCTGAGCGCACCGTGGGTGAGGAGTTTGAGCCCGCGGATGACGTCATTCTTGCGATCGGCCAGGAGAACGCCTTTCCTTGGATCGAGCGTGATCTGGGGATCGAATTTGATAAGTGGAACGTGCCGGTCGTTGATGCGAAAACTTTTCAATCGACGCGGCCCGGCGTTTTCTTCGGCGGCGACGCCGCGTTTGGACCGAAGAACATCATCTGGGCGGTTGAGCAGGGTCATCAGGCTGCAATCTCCATTCACAAGCACTGCCAGGGCGAGCCCATCAGCGAGCGCCTGGCGCCGAGAATGAATCTGCAGAGCAGGAAGATGGGCATGCACGAATGGTCGTATGCGAACGACTACACGCCCGTTGAGCGCCGGCTGATGCCGCACGTGTCGTTGAAGGAGCGTTTCAAGAAACTCGACATCGAGGTTGAGCTCGGCTTTACGGCCGAGCAGGCAGCAGAGGAAGTGCAGCGCTGCTTGAACTGCGATGTGCAGACCGTGTTCGATGCGAAGCTGTGCATCGAATGCGATGCCTGTATCGACATCTGCCCGGTCGATTGTCTGACGATGACGGCGAATGCTGAGGAAAGCGAGCTGCGTACGCGGCTGAAAGCGCCGGCGAAAAATCTGACACAGGCGCTTTATGTTTCGCGCCCCTTGGAACAAACCGGACGCGTGATGGTCAAAGACGAGGACCTGTGCGTGCATTGCGGCTTATGCGCCGAGCGCTGTCCCACTGCCGCCTGGGACATGCAGAAATCCTACGTCCATTGGCCGCTTGCACTCGATGAGGCATGCGCCGCAGCGGAAAAAGAGCCCAAGATCGCCTAAAGCCTGAGGCACGGCGCGCGCGACTCCCCTTTCGTAGATAAGCGAATCCGAAGTATGTCTTCCTCCGAATCCAAAATGATCAACGACTTCGTCATCAAAATCGCCACCGTCAATGGCACGGGCTCGGCGAGCGCCAATATGCTCCTCATGAAGTCGATCTTCAGGAGCGGCATTCCGGTCATGGGCAAGAACTATTTCCCATCCAATATTCAGGGGCTGCCCACTTGGTATGAAATCCGGGTGACGAAACATGGCTACGTCGCCTGCTCGGGCCGCGTCGACATCATGGTGGCCATGAACGCCGAGACCTATTCGAAGGACGTACGCGAAGTCGCGGCCGGCGGCTATCTTGTGTATGACTCGACGTGGCCGCGGCCGGCGCTCTTGAAGCGAGAGGACATCACGACGCTTGGCGTGCCGTTCGCCAAGCTCTGCAACGAGAATTTCAACGGGGTGCGCACCCGCATCCTCATGAAGAACATCTGTTATGCGGGCGTGCTCGCGGCGCTCCTGGATCTGGATATCGAGCACATCCGCCAGCTCCTCGCCGAGACCTACGCAAAAAAGCCGCAGCTCGTCGCGAGCAACATGAAAGCGATCGAGCTCGGCTTCAACTATGCCAAGGCGAACTTTGACTGTCCGTTGCCGCTGCGCGTTGAGAAGATGGACATGACGAGCGGCTACATCATGATGGACGGCAACACGGCCGCAGCGCTTGGCTGCCTGTTTGCAGGTGCAACGGTTGCCGCCTGGTATCCGATCACGCCGTCCACCTCATTGATGGATGCGTTCAAGGCTTTCAGCGATCGCAACCGCATCGACCCGCAAACGGGCAGGAAGAACTTCGCGTTCATTCAGGCGGAAGATGAGCTTGCCGCCATCGGCATGGTGATCGGCGCATCCTGGAACGGTGCGCGCGCATTCACGGCGACCTCAGGTCCCGGCATCTCTCTGATGAACGAGTTTTTGGGCCTTGCCTATTACGCCGAGGTTCCTGCGGTGGTGTTCGACATTCAGCGTGTCGGGCCTTCGACTGGCATGCCGACTCGCACGCAGCAGAGCGACATCATGACGTGCGCCTACGCATCCCACGGCGACACACGCCAGGTGTGCCTGTATCCGGCCAACGCCGAGGAATGCTTTTACATGGCGGTACAGGCCTTCGATCTTGCCGAGCGCCTGCAGACACCAATTCTCGTGCTCTCCGATATTGATATCGGCATGAACGATTGGATGTGCCGCGAATTCAAGTGGGATGACGCCTACCGTCCGGATCGCGGCAAAATTCTCGACAAGAGCGCGATCGAGAAGCTCGAGAAATTTTATCGTTACGTCGACAAGGATGGCGACGGCATTCCTTACCGCACGCTGCCCGGCGTGCACCCGAAGGGCGCCTACTTCACGCGCGGCTCGGGTCATACGCAATTTGGCGTGTACACGGAGGATTCTGCGGACTATCAGCTGCTCCTCGATCGGCTCCTGGGCAAGTGGGCCACCGCGAAGAAGCTCGTGCCGCGCGCCGTTATCGATGCGACCGCAAGCAGCGAGCTGGGCATTGTGTCGCTCGGCAGCTGTGATGGTGCGGTTCGCGAGGCCATGGATCTCTTGAGCGCGCGCGGCGTGGCGCTCGATTACATGCGCGTGCGTGCCTTTCCGTTCAGCGAGGACGTCGATCGCTTTCTCGCGGCGCACGCTGTCATCTTCATCGTCGAGCAGAACCGCGACGCTCAGTTTCGCGCGCTCCTGACGGTTGAGACCGCAGTCGAGAAGTCGAAGCTGCGCTCGATTTTGCATTACGCCGGACTGCCGATCACTTCTCGATTCATCGTCGACGGCGTGCTTGCCGAAATACGCCCCGATGCGGCGAGCCGCGCGGCGGCCGTGCGCTAAGGAGAGCCCATGTCTTTCATCGCCAAACCCAAGATCGCGCATCCTTCGCTGCCGAGAAATGCGCTTGGCATGACGCGGCGCGACTACGAAGGCGCGCTCTCGACTCTGTGCGCCGGCTGCGGACATGACTCGATCACCGCGGCGATCGTCGAGGCCTGCTGGGGAATTGCCATCGAACCGCACAACCTCATCAAACTCTCAGGCATAGGCTGCTCTTCCAAGACGACCGCCTATTTCGTGAGCGGCGCGCACGGCTTCAACTCGGTGCACGGCCGCATGCCCTCGATCGGGATGGGTGCGAACGCTGCCAACCGCCGTTTGCATTACATCGGCGTCTCGGGCGACGGTGATACGCTCTCGATCGGACTCGGGCAGTTCTGCCATGCGATCCGCCGCAATCTCAATATGCTCTACATCATTGAAAACAACGGCGTGTACGGACTCACGAAAGGGCAGTTCTCGGCATCCGCGGACATCGGCAGCAAGGCGAAGAAGGGCGAGACGAACTTTCAGCCGCCGATTGATCCGGTGGTGCTCGCCATGACGCTCGGAGCCACTTTCGTCGCGCGCAGTTTCTCTGGCGACAAGGAGCAGCTGGTGCCGCTCATCGAGGCGGGCTTGAACCACAACGGCTTTGCACTCATCGACGTGCTGTCACCGTGTGTCACGTTCAATGATCACGAGGGCTCGACAAAAAGCTATGCCTATACGCGCGAGCATTACGAGCCAGCCGTTCACACTGACTTCATTCCCTTGCAGCAGGAGATCACCGCGCAATACGCACCGGGAGAGGCGCTACCCGTGGTATTGCACGACGGCAGCCGCATCGTGTTGAGAAAACTCGACAGTGACTATGATCCGACCGACCGCGGCGCCTGCACCGCGACCATTCAGGAGCGCCTGAAGGAAGAGGAATACCTGACAGGCCTCCTGTTCATCGGACCCGGATTGCCGGAATTCCACGAACTGAACGAAACACCGGACGGACCGCTGAATGCGGTGCCGTATGAAATGCTGTGTCCAGGATCTGCCGGGATGAAAAAGATTCTGGCGCGATACCGCTGACTACCAGCGCTTCGGACCGCCGCGAGGCGGACCGCCGCCTCCGCCCCCTCCGGCGGTGCGCTCTTGCGCCTCATTGACACGCAGCGGCCGTCCGCCCATGTCCTTGCCATTGAGCTTCTCAATGGCGCTGGAAGCATCGGCGCGCGACATTTCCACGAAACCAAACCCACGCGGTCGACCGGTTTCGCGGTCAGTGATCAGACTCACCGACTCCACAGTTCCGTGTTGACCGAACAACTCGCGGATCTCGGTCTCAGTCGCCGAAAACGGCAGGTTTCCGACATAGATCTTCGTCATGGCGCTATCACACTCCGCAAAAGTGGGCTTGTCTGCCAAGGTCATGAAAGGAAGCGGACGATACCCGAAGGCTTTGGAGCGCACAAGGCAGTGGGCCGTTGCACGGCACGCTCGGCGGGCACCTCAATTAGGAACTGTTTTGCGTGCCCGCCGCGTCTCGCCTAGACTGCGCGCCCGGTACTTAAGTCCACCGAGGGAGTCGATCTGCATGGGAAAAGGTGACCGCAAAACGCGCCGAGGCAAGATCTATCGCGGATCTTTCGGCAAGTCTCGCCCTAAGGATCCCGCCAAGCAAAGGAAGAAGGCGGCAGCCAAGAAGTAATTCTTAGTTGCGGAGCCGCGCCTAAAGCTGTGATAGCGAGGGGGCGCTGCGCCGCGCAATTGCCGGCCCGGTCTATTGGGGCGGCGCAGCGAGCAGAAAGCTGCTGCTGCAGGGGCGCACACTTTTGGTGTCGGGACACCACAGCCCCGAAGTCAATTTCTCTACGGCACAGCGTCGCGGCAGTTGATGCGCGGACGGCTTGGGCATGCCCTGCGCTATGATTGCGCTACGGGAAACGGTGAGAATGATTCCATGCCAAACGCTGCAATGACGGCTTGCGCGGCCGTGATGATGCTTGCGACCGGGGAAGCCTTGGCGGACAACGCCCCGAGCGCTGACAGCCCATATCTCGCTCTGCCCTACACGCCCAGTCTCGATGTCGCATCCATGGACCGCTCCGTTGACGCCTGCGAGGACCTCTACACGTATGCCTGCGGCGGCTGGCAGAAGAACAACCCCATTCCCTCTGATCAATCAGTCTGGGGCGTGTACAGCAAGTTGCATGCGGACAATCAACATTTTCTCTGGGGCATTCTCGAGGTAACCGCCGAGCTGAACGCAGAACGCACACTCACCCAGCAAAAGATCGGTGACTATTTCGCGGCCTGTTTGGATCTTGACGCTATAGAACGCTCGGGCAGTGCACCCCTGGCGGCGGATCTTGCGCGCATCGATGCGTTCGCCGATAAGCGCGCGCTCGGCGCGTGGGTTGGCGAGCTGCATGCGCGCACGGCGAGCAGCGGAATGCTGTTCGGCGCAGGGGTGGAGCAAGACGCGCGCGATGCGAACCGCGTCATTGCGGCGATCCACGCCGGCGGGCTGGGCCTTCCGGATCGCGATTACTACGTCAAAGACGACGCGAAATCGATGGCGACCCGCGAACGCTACCGCACTCATGTTGCCAAGATGTTCGAGCTCCTCGGCACGGATCAGCTGGCCGCGCACAATGACGCCGCCATCGTCATGCGCATCGAGACCGCGCTTGCAAAGGCCTCGCTCACCCGGGTGGAACAGCGCGATCCGTATAAGATATTTCATCGCCAGACGCTTGCTGCACTGCAGAAGATGGCACCCGCCTTTGACTGGCCGGCGTATTTCAGCGCCGTCGGTCTCAACCCGCAGCCGTGGCTCAATCTTGCGCAACCCGCCTTTATCAAGGAGCTGAATGCACAGATCAGCGGCGAAAGTCTCTCGGATTTGAAAACTTATTTACGCTGGACGCTCATCGATGCCAGCGCCAGTTACCTCTCCAAAAATATTGTCGACGAGGACTTTGCTTTCTACAGCGCCTATCTGCGTGGCGTGCAAACCGATCAGCCACGCTGGAAGAAATGCGTCACCTGGGTGGATCGCGATCTGTCCGAAGCCCTCGGCAAGGAGTTCGTGGCGCACGCCTTCCCTGCCGCGATGAAGGCGAAGACGCTGCTCATGACCACGCAGATCGAAGCGGCGATGCAGCGGCGCATAGAGCGGCTCGATTGGATGAGGCCGGCAACCAAGAAGGAGGCGCTCGCCAAGCTCGCACAGATTCGCAACAAGATCGGCTATCCGGACTTGTGGCGCGATTATTCTTCGCTAATTATCTTGCGGGGAGATTTTTTCGGCAATGTCACGCGGGCGATCAGCTTCGAATCCCAACGGCAGGCAGCCAAAATTGGCCAGCCGGTCGATCGCGGCGAATGGCAGATGTCCGCACCGACGGTCAACGCCTACTATGATGCGCAGATGAATGATGTGAACTTTCCCGCGGGCGTTCTCATGCCGCCACTTTATGATCCAAAGATGGACGACGCGCCTAACTATGGCAACACCGCCGGAACCATCGGGCATGAGCTCACCCATGCGTTTGATGACCAGGGTCGGCAGTTCGACGGCGACGGCAACTTGCGCAACTGGTGGGCAGTGCGGGATGCCGCCAACTTCGAGAATCGCGCGCAGTGCATCCGCAATCAGTACTCTAACTACGTGATCGTTGATGACATAAAGATCAATGGCGCGCTCACGTCCGGCGAGGACATTGCTGATCTTGGCGGCGAGCTCATCGCATGGATGGCCTGGCAGGAACAGACGCGCTCCATGCAGCTTGCCGCGGCGGATGATCTGTCGCCGCCGCAGCGCTTCTTTGTAGGCTTCGCGCAATGGGCTTGCGCGAATCAGCGGCCGGAGACTTTACGAGTGAACGCGATCGTCGATCCGCATTCCCCGCCGCGGGACCGCATCAACGGGGTCGTCACAAACATGCCTGAGTTTGCGCAGGCGTTTCACTGCAAACCGGGTCAGGCGCTGGTGAAGCCGCCGGAAAAGATGTGCAAGATCTGGTGAGGTCAAGACGGTTGCCGCGAAGGCGACAGCTCGAGAGCCGCTCAGGAGTAATGTAATGCTGAAGTCCGGCGTGTGCGTGGTGCTGTCTGTAGCGGCGATCGGTGCAGCCGTTGCGCGTCCCTTCACAGCCACGGATCTTGCGCGCCTCGACCGTGTTTCCGATCCCCATGTGTCTCCCGATGGACGCTTCGTTGCCTTTAACGTTCGCTCCACCGACTGGGAGGCTAACCGAGATCAAAATGCCCTATGGCTGCTAGAGCGCGACGTCGCGAGCGCATCGCCGCGCCTGATTCGGGAGCAGGAAAAGTCGTCTACCTCGCCGCGGTGGTCGAACGACGGCCATTGGCTCTATTTCCTCTCGTCGCGTTCCGGCTCGCCGCAGGTCTGGCGGACGCTCGCGAGCGGCATGGAAACCCGGCAAGTGACGAACCTGCCGCTTGATGTTGCCTTCTATCGCGTCGCGCCGGATGGTCACGCGCTGGTCGCGGCGGTGGGCGTGCATCCTGACTGCGAGACTCTGGCTTGCAGCAAGGCGAAGGATGATGCCAAGGCCAAAGACAAGACGACCGGAGTGCTTTACGACAGCACGACCACCCGGTTTTGGGACAGTTATCTCGACGGGCGTTTCATCGGTCTGTTCGCAGTCAACTTGGGCGGGGATATTCCTGCGACGGATGGCGTTGCGCTGACGCGCGGCTTCAAGGCGGATGTCGTCGCAAAGCCCGAAGGGGATGAATCGTCATTCGTCATCACCCACGATGCCGCGACGGTGATTTTTGCCACGGCGCCGTCGGGTTCTGCACAAGGCCTGGGCGATCCGAGCAGTCTGTATGGCGTACCGCTGGATGCAAGCGCGCCGCTGCGCAGGCTCGACGCCGCCGCAACCACTTCGGATGCTCTTCTTGCGCTGTCACCGGATGGATCGCGGCTGGCTTACATAGCCAGAAAAGGGTCCATTTTCACCGCACCCCGCGGCCGCGTCATGATTCGTGATCTTAAGAACGGCACAACGCATGAGCTTGCGCCAGCGTTTGATCGCACGCCTGCGGCGCTGACCTGGTCAGCCGACTCAAAGATCATCTACGCCGTCGCCGAGGATTTGGGTCAGCAGCGCATCTTCGCCCTCAACGCGGCGACCGGCGCGGTAAAGCCGCTCACTGGCGACGGTCATGTCAGCAGCCTGGACGTTGCCAAGAACGTAGTCGTTTACAGCCGCGATGCGCTCGATTCACCAGCGCAAATCTTTGAGCTTGTCGCCGGCCACGCGCGCGCGCTCACCCACGCGGGCGAGGACCGCATGGCCCAGACTTCTCTGTCGCCCTACGAACAGTTCGAATTTCCGGGCTGGAATGGCGAGAGCGTGCACGGCTACGTGGTTAAGCCGGCTGACTATCAAGCGGGGCGCAAATACCCCGTAGCGTTCCTGATTCACGGTGGTCCGCATGGCTCGTTTGGTAATGCCTGGAGCTATCGCTGGAACCCGCAGGTCTGGGCCGGCATGGGCTATGCCGCGGTCATGGTCGACTTTCACGGCTCAAGCGGCTACGGCGAGGCGTTCGCGAAGTCCATCATTGGCCACTGGGGTGACCGGCCGCTTGAGGATCTGCAAAAAGGCTGGGCCTACGCTCTCGCGCGCTACAGCTTCTTGGACGGCGATCACGCCTGCGCGTTGGGCGGCTCATACGGCGGCTACATGGTCGCCTGGATCGCCGGGAACTGGGCCACGCCGTGGAAATGTCTGGTCGACCACGACGGTGTATTTGACATCCGGCTGATGTCCTATTCCACGGACATACCCGGTTTCCAGCAGGCGCAGAATAATGCCGCCACCTGGGAGAAACCCGCGAAGGTTGAGCGCTTCAATCCGATCGACCATATTGCCGAGTGGTCCGTGCCGATTCTGGTCGTACACAGCGGGCGGGACGATCGGGTGCCGCTGGATCAGGGCATGGGCGCCTATGGCGCGGCCCAGTTGCGGCATATCCCAAGCGAGCTACTGTATTTTCCGGACGAGAACCACTGGGTCCTAAAGCCGCAAAATTCGGTTGAGTGGTACGCAACCGTGCAGGCCTGGATGAAGCGCTGGCTCGATGCTGGCTGACCGTAGCGAAAGCTACAGAAGCACTATTGAGCGCTGATCGAAAAGCTTTGCGGTAAGCGCTGTTCGCAGAGGATTCAGCCCCCGGCGCGTTTCACCTTCCAACCTAG
>DAITPA010000043.1:0-15794 GCA_036833805.1 Steroidobacteraceae bacterium
TTGCTCACATCTCATCCGGCGCGTTTCCAGGTTTCCATTTTATGCCGCAGCCCGTACTCGGCACTTGCAAGTGCGGTATCGACTTGCCAGCGAGCACGGCCTCGACTGCAACGCGCATATCCGCCCCACTTACAGGAGTCTTGCTTCCCGGACGGCTGCTGTCGAATTGGCCGCGATAAACAAGCCGCCGCCCGCGATCAAAGAGAAAGAAATCCGGTGTACAAACGGCCTGATACGCCTTGGCGACGGCCTGGGACTCGTCGAAAAGATACGGAAAGCCAAAACGGCGATCCTTGGCAAGCTGCGCCATGGCCGCCGGCGCATCTTGCGGGTGCGATTCGACATCGTTCGAACTGATGGCGACGACTGCCACGCCTTTCGGGCCATACTCGTGCGCGAACTGCACGAAGCCATCAAGGATGTGCTTCACATACGGGCAGTGGTTGCAGATAAAGGCGACGAGCAGCAGCGGCGCTGCGGCAAATTCGGCGAGCTTCCTCGTCGTACCGAATGTATCGGGCAGCGCGAACTTGGGAGCTTCAGTTCCAAGCGCAAGCATTGTCGAATGTCGTGGCATGTGAGTACCTCTAAATTTTCGGAATTATCTCCGAAGCGGATCTGCTGCGGGAGTGTTAGCCGCATGCTCGCGCCACACTCTTGCGCAAGTACCTGACGGCCACGGTGCGCGTGCCGCGATAGGCACGCAAGTTGCCGCAATTCTTCGGTGTTAGTGTTGCGGCCGGATTTCTTGAATTGATTGACCGCCGCGCCGCATGACCGCCGTTTCTCAAGGCAGCCCGGCAGAGTTGGTAACACCGCGCGAGCAATGCGAACATCGCGCGGCAGCGGTACGATGAGCGCACGTTGGCGCAGCCACAGCCATCCAATTGCCGCTGCACTGAATGACCGGCGCGAACTCGGGACCTGGGTAAGATAGCTTTGATAACGAGCAGCATTCCGGCACGGCTCGACCGGCTACCCTGGTCGGGGTGGCATTGGCGTGTCGTGACCGCGCTCGGGATAGCTTGGACCCTCGATGGCCTCGAAGTGACGCTCGTCGGTTCGCTCGGCGTCGTGCTGCAGCGGCCCGACACGCTTTCACTCTCGGCGAGCGAGATCGGCGCCTCGGGCTCGCTGTATATCTGCGGCGCCGTGCTGGGCGCACTCTTCTTTGGAAGACTCACCGACCGGCTGGGTCGGAAAAGGCTGTTCTTAACGACCCTAGCGGTCTACATGATGGCAACACTTGCGACCGCACTGGCAACGGATTATCTGTGGTTCGCTGTGTGTCGCTGCGCGACCGGCTTTGGGATCGGCGGCGAATACGCCGCGATCAACTCTGCGATCGACGAGCTCATTCCGGCGCGCCTGCGCGGTCGCGTCAATCTTTCAATAAATGGCAGCTTTTGGTTGGGCGCCGCGCTCGGCGCCGCGCTCAGCCTTGTGCTGCTCGATCCGCGCGTCCTAGGCGCTGCACTCGGCTGGCGCGTGTGCTTTCTCTTGGGCGCCGCATTTGCAGCCGTGATCCTATTGGTGCGCCGCCACGTTCCGGAAAGTCCTCGTTGGTTGCTCTCGCATGGCCGGGCAAAGGAGGCCGAGACCATTGTCGGGCAGATCGAGGCGCAGATCGAAGCGCGCGCTGGAATGCTTGCGCCGGCGACGCGAGCGACGCAATACGCTGCGGGCCCGGGCGTAGCGCTATCCGAAATCGCGCGCGTGTTATTTGTCGAGTACCGCCAGCGCAGCCTGGTCGCACTTGCGCTCATGGTGGCGCAGGCATTTTTCTATAATGCGATCTTCTTTACCTATGCGCTCGTTCTCAGCCGCTTCTACGGCGTAGCCGGCGAGCGGGTGGCGCTTTACATCTTTCCGTTTGCGCTCGGCAATGTCTTGGGGCCAATGCTGCTTGGACCGCTGTTCGACAGCATCGGTCGACGACGCATGATCGGCGCAACCTACATTCTGTCGGGTGCGGGTTTGGCTTTGACCGGCTGGGCTTTCGTGGCAGGCGCGCTTGACGCGCGCAGTCTGACTTTGTGCTGGTCTGCAGTATTTTTTTTGGCCTCGGCTGCCGCAAGTTCCGCCTACCTCACAGTGAGCGAGATTTTTCCGCTCGAAATGCGCGCGCTCGCGATCGCCGTGTTTTACGCCATCGGTACGGGCATAGGTGGCGTTGTGGCCCCCGTACTGCTCGGCGTTCTAATCCAAACCGGAAGCCGCAGCAGCGTGGCGCAAGGCTGGGGCCTCGGCGCAGCGTTGATGGTCGGCGCGGGCGTTTTGGCGCTTGCTCTCGGAGTCGATGCGGAACGCAAGGCGCTCGAAGACATCGCGCGTCCAATGGGTCTTGCACCACGGACCATCAATAAGCCATAGACGCGCCGCGTGACCCGCGGTCACGAATGACGGCAAAGTCCCGCCGAAGCGCTGCAAGGGCCATTCGGGCAGCTCGGTCTTTTCTAATCCTGCCAGATGCGGCCGAGCGCGTCGGTGTAATTGCGGCCCAACACCTTATCCGCGCTGCGCGATTTTTAGCCGCGCCTGCGCAACGCATCGAGCCGATGCGCAGCTAAACGCGTGTCACGGAGGCTGCCGTTGTGCGGTGCGAAAGCTGGATCGAGCGCCGTGTCGCAAGCGCAATGCCGCCCAATAGAAGAATGAACGCTACAGCGAGCCGCAAAGTGATTGGCTCGCTGAACAGCAGCACGCCCGCAAGCGCTGCAATAAGCGGCACGCTCAACTGCAGATTAGCGGCTGCTATGGCGCTCAAGCGCGGCAGCGCTATGTACCAGGCTGCATACCCAAGCGCGGATGCAATCGCGCCGGAAAGCGCCGCGAGTAGCACGCCCGTGCCATCGAACCTGCCTTGTCGCCACATGAGCGCGCTCACCAACAGGGCCCCTGGAGTCGCGCGAACGAAGTTTCCGGCGGTGTCGCGCAGCGGATTGCTGGAACGTCGACCGCGCAACGAATAAATGCCCCAGGCAATGCCCGCGCCCAGCATCAGCGCGGCCGCAAACGGTGGCGGCGCGGACACGCCTGGAGATACAAGGATCACGACACCGGCGACGGCGAGCATCCAACCCAGCGCAATCCGCAGGTCTATGCGTTCACCGCGCACCAAGCCCACCGAGATCATGACGAGCTGAACAGCGCCGAAGAGCAGCAGCGCGCCGGTACCCGCCGTCACGGCAACGTAGGCAAAAGAAAAGGCGCTGGCGTAGGCGAGGAGCGCGAAAGCCGAGAGCCAGTCTCCTCCTGCGGAACCACGTGGCGTCCCGAGCCGAACAAGAATCCACAACGTGACCGCTCCGGCGAGGAGGCGCACACTCGTAAAGCTCGCCGGATCAATGCTTACCTGCCGCAGCGCCATGCGACACAGGATCGAGTTGGCGGCAAACGCGAGCAGCGCGAACGCTGCCGGCAAGGCGACTCGACTCACGCCAAAGCCTGTGCCAGATCGTCGATCAAATCCTCAACGTCCTCAATGCCGATCGAAAGGCGCAGCAGGTTCTGCGGAGTGCTGGAGCCTGGGCCCTCAATCGATGCGCGGTGCTCGATCAGGCTCTCGACGCCTCCCAGGCTCGTCGCACGGGTGAAAAATCGAGTGCGGCGCGCGGTATCGATCGCAGCTTCGCTGCCGCCGGCGATGCCCACCGAGACCACACCGCCGAAACCGCCGGGCATTTGCGCGGCGGCGATTGCATGACCCGGATGCTGCGGCAATCCGGGATAGTAGACGCGCTCAATAGCCGGGTGCGAGAGCAAAAATTCCGCTATTGAAAGCGCATTCGTGCACTGGGTCCGAACGCGCAGCCCGAGCGTCGCGATGCTACGCCTCAACAGCCAGCAATCAAACGGCGCCAATACGGCGCCGCTGAGTCTCTGCCAGCTTTGCAGCCGCTCGAGGAGCGCCGCATCCTCACGAACCACGACGAGTCCGCTTAAGACATCGCTGTGGCCGCCAAGATACTTGGTGCCGCTATGCACGATGAGGTCAACGTCGAAGTCGAATGGGCGCTGGCACACGGGCGTCGCGAACGTGTTGTCGCAAACGACCCATGCGCCGTTCGCATGTGCCATCGCGGTGACGAGCGCCAGATCGGTAATGCTGAGGAGCGGATTGGCCGGAGTCTCAACCCATAGCATCCGTGTCTGCGAAGTGAGCACCTTTTTGATGGCAGTTGGGTCGGTGAAGTCTACAAAGTCGACCGCTACGCCGCGCTCGCCGACGAACTCGCGGAGCTGCTTCAGCGTGCCGTAGTAGGCCGCAAGCGGCGCGACAACGCGATCACCCGCACGCAACAGCTCGAGCAACGCCATATTTGCCGCGAGGCCCGACGCAAAGGCAACGGCCCCGACACCGCCTTCAAGTGCCGCGACGCAGGATTCGAGCGCAGTGCGGTTCGGCGCGCCCTCGCGCCCGTAACGATAGCCGCGTGGATAACCGCCGTCGGCGTCTCGCTCAAAAGTCGTCGTGAGATAGATGGGTTCGGCGATCGCTCCGGTCGTCGTATCGGGAGCGTGCGCGGCGTGCACGCAGCGTGTGTTGAGGCCCCCCGGTGGCCGCGTGGTGCTTGGCCGTTTTGCACCGGCGGTGGAGCTCGTTGACGTCTTCAATCGACAACTCCTTAAGAATTGAGCCAAGAAAACCGGCAGAGCATCCGTTCGCCGCCGAATAGCGATGTTCGCAGGCGACCGCGCTGCCGGCAAGCCAGGCGCGCGCGAGGCCGCGCGCTTTCTTCCCGGGGTCCTTGCCAAGCGCATGCGATATCGTCAAGGATGCCCGCCGTTGCGCGATGCGTAGCCCAGAGCGGAAAGTCGTCATGGCGTCGGGATTCCTACCAGCGACCCAATTCGTGCTGTTCTCCCTGGCGTGCGCCGCCTGTGCGCACGCCGAGCAACAACCTCTCTGGGAGGCGGGCCTTGGTATAGGCGCGCTCTCGTTTCCGGATTATCGCGGCTCCGACCAAAGCCACGTCTATCCGGTACCGGTGCCTTACTTCGTATATCGCGGCGACTTCTTCAAGGCTGATCGAAATGGCGTGCGCGGCGAATTTTTCAATCGCAAGTACGCCGAACTGAACGTCAGTGTGAATGCAACAATTCCGGTGCAAAGCAACAACGACCGCGCGCGCCAGGGCATGCCGAATCTGCGCTCCACCTTTGAGTTCGGCCCGTCGCTCGATCTGCATGTGTGGCATGCGCCTGATGAGAAGATCAAGCTTGACATCGTGCTGCCGCTGCGCGTGCCGATCACGGTCGAGACCTCACCGCAGCTGATCGGCTGGAATTTCTCACCGCGTCTGAACCTTGATATGCAGAATTTCGCCGGATGGGCCGGCTGGAATTTTGGAATCGGCGCCGGACCGATGTTCGCGGCGCGAAAGTACCACCAGTACTTCTATTCGGTCGCCGCGCAATATGCGACGCCGGAGCGCCCCGCCTTCGACGCGCGGGGCGGATACTCGGGCGGGCAGGTCATATCCGCGCTCTCGAAGCGCTTCGCCAATTATTGGGTCGGCGCGTATATCCGCTATGACACGCTGCAGGGTGCTGCGTTTGCAGACAGCCCGCTTGTCAAACAGAGATATTACCTGGCGGGTGGCATTGGCATGGCGTGGATGATTCGGCAATCCACGCACATGGTGGAAACCGACGACTGACTTCCACCGCGATTACGAGGCCATCAAAGAAAAGGCCCGTCGGGGAATAAATCCCCCGGCGGTCCTGGCCTTTTGCCGTCTCGCCTGACAAGCAGCGCGAGACGCAGCGCTCTGCGGGCTAGTGCACAACCTTGTAGCTATAAAGAAGGCGCACAACCTCGTCGCCGGTCAGCAGACCGAGATTGAACGTGTCGATGTACAGGAAGCCGTTGACCGTCGTGCCAACCTGTGCTGCTTGAGCTGTAAAGGTCACATTAATCGTGACATTAATCGTGCCCGACTGGCCCGGTGCCAGCTGCAGAGGATTGAACGTGTTGCTGCCCAACACCAGATCCTCCCAGACGTTGAAGTTTCGACAGATACGGCGAATGATCCATATCTTCCAATGGCCCGAGGCAATGCAGGATAATCCATGATGAGCCCACGCCGCCTTACGCGCTTTGTCGCCTTCGTGTTCTTCGCTGCCATCGCGCTCGGCGCTATGGCGGACGATGACAAGCAGTCCCGTATCCTCGGTAACTGGCTGACCGAATCGAAGGACGGAATTATTCAAATCAGCTCAGCAGCGGGCGGCATCTACGAAGGCCGTATCGTGGGCGGCAACCAGCCCGGACGCTTGGATGAAAAGAATCCCGATGCGACGCTGCGCAGCAAGCCTTTGCGCGGCGCGATCATTCTGCGCAATCTGCGTTACGACGGTGACGGCAAGTGGTCGGGCGGCGCGATCTACGAGCCGGACACCGGCCGCACCTATAGATGCCTGGTCGCGCTCATCGCAGCGGACAGTCTCAAAGTGCACGGCTATATCGGCATCTCGCTGCTTGGCAAATCGCAGGTCTGGACGCGCTATCTTGCGGCATCGATGGATCTTCCCGCGGCACACTGATGTTAAATATCCGGCTTTGAGGCGTGCGCCGCGCCGGAATGGCCGAGTGCGCGAGCGGGCTAAAGGGCTCACGCCTTTGAGCGTGGAAGACAGCGCCGTTAGCGCTCGGTCAGATCAAGGTACGCCATCGTAGCTTGCGTGTTGCGTCCGCCTGCCACATCCGCATGAGCCCAGGTGTCTTCAATTTGCCTGAGATCCGCGGCACTCAACTCCACCTCTGCGGCCGCAATGTTTTCCTGCAGCTGCTCAATGCGGCGAGTTCCGGGAATAGGAACGCTCCACGGCTTTTGAGCGAGCACCCAGGCAAGGGCGAGCTGCGCCGGCGTCAGGCCTCTCGCAGCCGCAATTGCCGTCAGCGCATCCACCAGCGCGATGTTCTGCGCGCGGTTCTCTTCCTGGAAGCGCGGATGGCCGTTGCGGATGTCGGAAGCGTCAAACTTCCTATCGCGGCGGATTGCACCGGTGAGGAAGCCACGACCGAGGGGACTGTACGGCACGAAGCCAATGCCCAGCTCTTCAAGCGTGGCAAAGACGAGATCCTCGGGCTCGCGCACCCAAAGTGAGTATTCACTTTGCAGGGCGGCGCCCAGCTTGCCGACCGCGCTTGCGACGTCCTCGATCGGCACAGCAGGATCGACGCGGTGTTGATAGAAGAGATCGATCACATTCGTTTTCAATCTCTTGAGGGAGGCGTCGGCGACCGTCTTGATATGTTCGGGTCGACTATCGAGGCCGATGACCGCGTGGCTATTGGGATCGAGCGCGAAGCCGAATTTCGTCGCGATGATGACCTTGTCGCGCACCCTCGCGAGAGCCTCGGCGAGTAGTTCCTCGTTCGTGTACGGACCGTACATTTCAGCCGTATCGAGGTCACACCGGCGTCGAGGGCGGCGCGTAGCACTGCAAGGTTTGCCGCGCGGTCAGCTGACACATCGCCATAGGGCATAGGTCATGCCCATGCAGCCCGAACCGACTGCAGATACTGCAAGGCCGCTTGATCCAGGGGCACGCGTTTTCGTTAGTGACCCTTCCTGACAGACAGTCGCCGCGACTCATGCCGCGGCACCTAACGCGGAGCATGCCAAAGCGGCGGCGCGAGTGCCGAGGTGCGATGAAAAACTATCTGCCACGCGGCGCGGATGCGATCCGCCATGGCGCAGCTTACAGCCGCGCAACACGCCAAAAAAAGACGCGCGTGGCACTGTTGAACGATCGATAAATAGATCAGCGACCGGTCGGATATTCGCTATACTCAATTTTGCGCGGCCAGCGGGGCTTGTTTGTGGCGCGAAACGCACGTTTCGATATCCTCTTTGAGCCGGTACGCATCGGGCCCGTTACGGCTCCGAACCGCTTCTACGCGGTGCCACATGCAAGTGGCATGACCAATACCATGCCGCGTATGCGCGCCGGCTTTCGTGCCATGAAAGCCGAAGGCGGCTGGGGCGTCGTCTGCACGGGCTACGTATCGGTGCACCCGACGTCCGATGATTCACCTCTGCCTTATGCGACCCTCTGGGACGAGAATGACGTGCGCTCGCACGCGCTCATGACCAACGCGGTCCATGCGCATGGCGCCTTGGCGGGGGTTGAGCTCTGGCACGGAGGCGGCTCGGTCTCAAACCGCACGAGCCGACTGCCGCCGTTGTCGCCGTCAGGCGTCTCCTGGATGGCGACACACGTTGGCTTCATGGGCAATCAACGCTCCAAGCAGATGGAAGCGGTCGATATCAAAAATCTTCTGCACTGGCAGGCCGAGGCCGCGCGCAAGGCCAAGCGCGCCGGCTTTGATGTCATCTATGTATATGCGGGAATGGGCTATCTGCCGTACGAGTTCCTGCTTCCGGAGTGGAACCGGCGCACGGATGCCTATGGCGGATGTGTTGCAAATCGCGTGCGGCTCGTGCGCGAGCTGCTTGAGGTCACGAAGGACGCGGTCGGTGATAGCTGTGCGGTTGCGCTGCGCATCAGTCTCGAGGAGCTGCGGGCAAAGCCGAGCGACCGCGCACCCTCCGAGGCGCATGAGGTTGTCGGGCTCCTCGCCGAAGTGCCCGATCTCTGGGACGTCAAGATGGACTCGAGCCCCACGGATTGCGCGCCATCGCGGTTTACGCCGGAAGGCAGTCATGAGCCTGTGATCGACTTCGTCAAGCGCCTGACGAGCCGGCCGGTCGTTGGCGTCGGCCGTTTCACGTCTCCGGACACGATGGTGTCGCAGATCAAGCGCGGCGTGCTTGATCTTATCGGTGGGGCGCGGCCGTCAATCGCGGATCCGTTTCTGCCGCGGAAGATCAACGAGGGACGTGAGCAGGATATTCGCGAGTGCATCGGCTGCAACATCTGCATTTCGAGCTGGCACGACAGTGTGCCGGTGCGCTGTACTCAGAATCCGACCATTGGAGAAGAGTGGCGTCGCGGCTGGCACCCGGAGCGCATCGCGGCGGCGGGCAGTGACGCGGCGGTCCTCATTGTCGGCGGCGGACCCGCCGGCCTTGAGTGTGCCCTGAGCCTTGCCCGCCGCGGCTACTCCGTATCGCTTGCTGAGGCCGCAGACAAATTCGGCGGCCGCCTGCGCTTTGAGACGAGCTTACCTGGGCTTAGCGCGTGGGGCAGGGTACTTGACTGGCGTCTCGGACAGTTGCAGCGTCTGCCAAACGTGAATCTATACGCCAGTAATAAACTCTCGGTCGAGGACATCCTCGGCCTAGAGCACCAGCGCGTAGTCATCGCGACCGGAGCAAGCTGGACGTGCGCATTGTATTCGACGCTTGAAATTCCCGTCGGCGAGCTTGCCGGGCCCGACGTCTACACGCCTGACGACATCGCCGCCGGCGTGCAGCCCGCAGGCCCGATTGTCGTTTTCGATTTTGACAACTATTACATGGGGAGCTTGGTTGCCGAGCAACTCGCGCGCATCGCAGATAGCGTCACCTACGTGACCCCTGCAGGGCACGCCTCCGCCTGGGCGCTCATGACGAACGAGCAGCCGCAAGTGCATCGGGCATTGGCGAATGCGGGAGTTCAGCTACTAACACTCTCGCGCGTTATCGCTTTGACGGACGGCGAGGCAGTAGTGGCGAACCTCTTTACCGCTGCGAAGCAGCGGCTGGCTTGCCGATCACTCGTCATTGTCGGTGTGCGCGCGCCGCGCGCGGCGCTCTACGATGCGCTCGTCGCGCGCCGCGACGATCTTGCGGCAGCCGGCATCGTCTCGATTGACCGCATCGGCGATGCACTCGCGCCCGGAGCCATTGTGCACGCCGTCCACAGTGGTCATCGCTACGCGCGTGAGCTCGACAGCGCAACACCTGGCGGCCCATATCGGCGCGACGTGCCGATTATTGATGCGCCGCCGCTTCTATATGACGACGGCACCGAGGAGCGCAGCGCGCAATGAACGCCGCAGATTTGTCCGCGCCCGTCGGCGGTCTCGAGCAGACATTGCCCTCGAGCTGGTATTACTCTGATGAGACTTTCGCGCTGGAAAAGGAGCGGATCTTCTGCCGCGAATGGCTCTGCGCGGGGCGCGAGGAGGAAGTGCCCAAACCTGGCGACCACCTTGTGCTTGATATCGTTGGCGAGAGCATTCTCATCGTGCGCAATCGTCAGGGCGTGCTGCGCGCTTTTTACAACGTCTGCCGGCATCGGGGCTCGCGCCTGTGCCGTCCGATGCAAGGTCCTGCAACGGGCGCGGCCGTGCAGGGCGGTGTGATTGCGGGGCGTTCCATCATGTGCCCCTACCATCAGTGGTCGTACGACCTCGACGGACGTCTGATCGCCGCGCCGCACTTATCTGCTGTGCCGGGATTCGACAAGAGCGTCATCAGTCTCTACCCGGTCGGCGTTGAATGCTGGGGCGGATTTATTTTCCTGAATTTGACGCCCTCCAGGGCCCAGCCGTTCGCTGAGCAGCTCGGGGCGATTGCGAGACGTATTGAGCGCTATCCGCTCGCCGAGCTGCGTATTGCGCACACGCTTACTTATGAAGTCGCGGCCAATTGGAAGGCCATCTGCGAGAACTACAACGAGTGCTACCACTGCGGCGGGGTGCACCCGGAACTGTGCGCCGTCGTGCCGGCATTTCGCGAGGCGGGTGGCGCGGGGCTCGACTGGACGCGGGGCGTACCGCATCGGCCGGGCGCTTATACATTCACCCAGATGGGCACCACCGTCCGAAGAGCGTTTCCCGCGCTGAACCAAGACGAGCGCGAGCGCCATAAAGGCGAGCTTCTCTATCCGAACCTCTTTATCAGCCTGGCGTGCGACCACGCTGCAGTTTTCATTCTGCAGCCGCGCGCCGCAGAGCGCACCGACATCGTCTGTCACTTTCTCTTTGAGCCGTACGAGATGGCGAAACCGGACTTCGATCCGTCTGACGCGGTTGAGTTCTGGGACGTGGTGAACCGGCAGGACTGGGCGATCTGCGAGTCGGTACAGCAGGGCATGCGCAGCCGCGTTCATCATCACGGCTATTACGCGCCGATGGAGGACTTCAGTCTCGACATTCGCCGCTATGTCACAGAGCGGCTCGCGTTGCATCCGGACCGCTCGCGCCCCGCAACGTGATCGTAGGCGTCAATACGCCAGGCTATGCCCTGGCGCATCGAATCCGCTGGCGCATATTCAGCATGCTGTTCGGCTTCGGCTTCGTCGCATACCTGCAGCAGAAGAGCATCACGGTTGCCGCCGCACGCATGATGCCGGATCTGGGATTGAGTCAGATGCAGATTGGCTGGCTCGAATGGGCGTTCGTACTCGGTTACGCGTGTTTCCAGCTTCCGGGCGGCATCATCGGACAGCGCCTCGGCGCACGCCGTATGTTCATCGTGATCGGCATCCTCGCACTCCTCGCGACGATTCTGACGCCGCTTGCGCCGCTCGTGCTCAGCGGTGCGGCGCTCCTCGTCGCGCTCCTTGGCTTGCAGCTACTCCTGGGTGTGGCGCAGGGGCCGATATTTCCCGTGAGCTCCGGCGTCATGGAGGCCTGGTTTCGCCCCGACCAATGGGCGTTGCCGCAGGGCCTGCAGTCTATGGGCTTACAGTTCGGCGCGGCTTTGACGCCGCCGCTCATCACCTACCTTATGAATTTCTTCGGCTGGCAATACGCGCTTTTCTGGCCCGCGCTGCCTGCAGTAGCGCTCATCGCCGTGTGGGCCTGGTACGGCCGTAATACGCCCGCCGCGCATCCGTCAGTCACGCCTGATGAGCTTGCAGAGCTTGGCGCGAACTCTGTGGCTCAGGTGCAGACGGCGATCTCATGGCGGCGCTTGGGAAGGCTCCTCGGCAATCGCTCGATTGTGTTGCTGACGTTTTCGTACATCTGCATGAATTACGTCTTCTACCTGATCGCCAACTGGTGTTTCCTTTATCTTGTGCAGGAGCGCCACTTTGGCTTACTCGAAGGCGGCTGGCTTGCCATGGCTCCGCCGCTTGCGGCCGCCCTCGGCGCCGGCATCGGTGGCAAGCTCGCAATCGATCTGTGCGCTCGATTTGGCGTGCGTTGGGGATTTCGTCTCGTGCCGCTGGTGGCGCTGCCCGCATCAGGCGCGTTGCTGCTTGTCACCGTCTACGCGGGCAACGCCTATGGCGCGGTTCTGACGCTTGCACTGAGCTACGCCATTGTGGAGTTGACTGAGGGATCGTACTGGGCGGCAACCATGTATGTCGCCCGTGCCGACACAATGTCCGCAACCGGCGTTCTTAACACCGGAGGCAACGCCGGAGGTCTGATCGGCATACCGATCGTCGCGTACCTTTCCGGCCATGACCATTGGTCGGCCGCGTTCGCGGTCGGTACGCTGTTCGCGCTCGTCGGTGCTGCGGCATGGTTGGGGATCGACGCGAGCCGCCCATTACTTGAAGACGAACGCATAACAGCCCCGACATTTTTGCGCTCGACAGCAACGCCGCCGATGCGCTGACGCGACGCTAGCGCTGCGCCAACACATCTCTTATGGCGGGGGCGGCGGCCGGCACCGCGCGCCGGTAGTCGTTGCCGACGAACGCCGCAACCGTGGCGGCGATCTGCGCCTGTGTGACCGGAGCAAGGTTGGACCGCTCTCCAAGCGGCGCGGTGTCCGGGCCTATGAATGCAATCCAGATATTTTCCGAGCCTTTCTCATGCACACCGTGTTCTTTCCATTCTTCGGGGCCGCTGCCGCGACCGTGATCCGCAGTGATGATGAACGTCGTTGTATCTTTGTACTGCGGCATCGACTGCATGGTGTTCCAAAGCTCCGCAATGAAGCCATCCACGCGTTGCGCGCTGTCGAGAACGAGATCATAGCGCCCCTGATGCGCCCAGTTGTCGGTCTCACCGTAGCCGACGAACACTATGCGCGGTTTGCCCGTGCGCACGTAATCAAGGAGGGGAATCTGCAGAAAGGCGTTAAAGGAATCCTCCTCGTCGAAGCGCGTGGTGCTCTCAAAGAGTCGCGCCAGCACGGCATCTTTTGATGCATCGCCGGTTGCAGGCGGCTTCGTCCAGCCGGTCTGTGTCACAAGATGGCTGCGCGCCTTGTTGAAAATGTCGTCGAATATATTCCAGGTGCCGTAGACGGCGACGCGCCCTGCGAATTCCGGCGACTTGTTCAACCACTCGAACACGGTCATATTGGGATTCGGCCCGAACTCGTTGCGGTCAATCTTTGGGTCGGGGAAACCGACTGTCATCTCGTTGTATCCTGGATAGGAGAACGCGAGGCCGTTGGTCACATGAGCAATGCTTCCTTTGGTCTGGTTGCCAAAAATTTGGCCCTTCTTGGCCACCGTGCCCCATATAAATGGGAATAACACCTGGCGGCGCTCGTCAGGGCTGTCACGCCAGAATTTGCGTTTTAATGCAGATTCTTCCATCCAGCTGCCACCGTTCTTGGGATCGAGGAGCAACGGGTCGGCTCCCGTGAACACTTCCTGCCAGCGCAGCCCATCACTGACAATCAACACCACGGTCTTGGTTTTCTGCGCAAGCGCTGCGGGGCTCAGGCACAGGGAAAGAGCAAGACCGAATAGGCAGACAGCGAATTTGCGCATTGAGGGCTTCCCGGACCGCTTAACGTATGGCGCAGAGTCTGACCTGCAAGCTGCGCAAAGGACAACCGCGAAGATCTTGATAGAGTCATCCCGGCAGTTTGCAAGAAGACTAAGTTGGCGCGGAGTCGTTCCGACAAGGTCGCATCAGGGGTGCTTTGTGCCGATACAGAACTCAGAAGTTACGCAAGCAATAAGCTGTTACTAATTGATTGTAATTGTTATTTTCGTGGCACTAATCGCGTTCGCGCTTAATCAGTCGAATGTCTGATGCGCTTACCGCGGGAGGCAGCGTCGAATACAATTTTGGCAAGTGAACTGCAGCACTGCGGCGTGATGATGCAATGGGGCCAAATGCGTGGCGCTGACTTTCGCGGATGGCCGCTCGCGCTTGGCGTCCTGTTAGCGATGATGGCCGCAGCCGCGGGCCGCGTGCGCGCGGCATCCGAAAGCACCCCAGCCCCCAAAGCCGTGACCCTCAATGTCGGCTCGTTGACTTTGCGGCCTTGCCGCACACCGACGTGCTGGCGCGGGACGCTCGCCCGTCCGATTGATCCGTCGGGCGCTGTTGCCGGAACCCTGTCCGTGTACTTCGAGTACTACCCGCACTTAGCATCCGGTAAGTCGCTTGGCGTGCTGGTCGCAACCGAAGGTGGTCCGGGCTATCCAGCCACTGAGTCGCGCGATGAGTACCTCGCGCTCTTCCGGCCACTCCTTGGGCAGCGCGATCTCGTCATCATGGACAATCGCGGCACCGGTAAGTCTGGCGCGGTGGATTGCCCTAAATTACAGACGGCGCCGGCCATCACGGAGGAGAACGTGGGCGCATGTGGCGAGGCGCTCGGCGCAAAAGCGGCACTTTTCAGCAGCGCCTTGGCCGCCGACGATCTTGCCGCGATTCTCGAGGCGCTTGCCGCAGGACCGATCGATCTCTACGGGGACTCGTACGGAACGTACTTCGAACAGGTGTTTGCGCTGCGCCATCCGCACCAGCTGCGCTCAATCGTGCTCGACGGCGCTTATCCGCTTGATGGACCGGACTATGCGTGGTACCCGACCTATGCGCCTGCCATGCGCGATAAATTTAACATCGCCTGTCGGCGCTTCGAGGGCTGCAGTCAACTTCCCGGCGACTCGCTTGCCCACATCGCGCCGGCGCTCGCGCTGCTGCGCAGCGCTCCCTTTAAGGCCCAGGCCCGTGACGCGGACGGCAAGGTCAGAAGCTTTACAGCGAACGCGCCGCTTCTTGCGACGGTCATGTTTGGCAGCGCGCCGGCCTACGCGACCGTGCGCGAGCTTGACGCAGCCGCGCGTGCGTTCGTCGCCGGGGACCGCGCACCCTTGTTGCGGCTGATGGCCGAGACTCTCGTCGGCGTGGAATCGCGCGATGCAACCGAAGCTCCCGCGAAGTTCAGCGCCGGCCTCGCAGCAGCCGTCATGTGCCAGGACGCGCCGCAGATCTTTGACATGAATCTTGCGCCCGCGCGCCGGATCGCCGATCGGGATGAGGCGATCGCGCATCGCAGGCTTGGGGCTGCCGGCACGTACGCGCCGTTTACCATCGATGAGTATCGCGGCATGCCGCTCGACTACAGCTTCATCGATGAATGTGTCAGGTGGCCAGTCTCGCCGGTGGCACATCCCGCCTCGCGGCTCGTGCCCGCGAACGCCGCGTACCCCGACATTCCGGCACTTATTATCTCGGGCGAGCTCGACAACATGACAACCATCGCCGACGGCGCGGCGGTCGCCAAGCACTTTCTGCGGGGTCGTCAGCTTATCGTCGCCAACAGCTTCCATGTCAACGCGCTGCCCCATGCACGCAGCGACTGCGCGGCAGAGATTGTCAGGCACTTCGTGCAGATGTTGGATCCGGGAGACACGCGCTGTACGCTTGAAGTGCCAGAAGTACGCTTGGTGCCCGAATTTGCCCGCCACGTGCATGAACTCGCGCCGGCGCGAGCTCTGCCGGGTAATGCGGCGAACGAGGAGCAGTTGCGGGCCGTCGCCGCCGCGGTGCAGACGGCGGGGGATGTCATCGCACGCCTCGCATCCAACTCAGGCGAAGGGGTAGGGCTGCGCGGCGGCGCGTTCAAATTCCGTGCGACCGAGGCGCGATACCAACTGACACTGCACGACGTGCGCTGGACGGAGGATCTAGCGGTCTCCGGCCGTCTTAGTTGGCAGCCCCGCAGCGGCAGCGAAGAGGCGTGGTT
>DAITPA010000044.1:0-15293 GCA_036833805.1 Steroidobacteraceae bacterium
GCTCAACAGCATGCCGCCGAGCACGCCCTCCCAGGTTTTCCCCGGCGAAACCGCCGGCGCCAGACGCAAGCGGCCGTAACGCCCGCCAAAAAAAAACGCGCCCATGTCCGCCCCCCAAACCAGGATGAACACAAATAGCATCCACTGTGCGCCGTTTAACATGTCAAGGCGCAGCCGCATGAGGGCAAGCCACGCGGGTACCAAGGCAAATATGCCGGCCAGCGCCGCCGACCACGGCGCCACGCGCTGTGGAGCGAACAATATCCAGCCGAGCGCAATGATCCACCACGCAATCGCCACTGACATGACAAGGTCGCGGACCGCGCGATCGGCCGTGCACTGCCACGCAACGACAAACAACGCCGCGATCAGTGCCACATAGGCGCCGCGCGCCAGCTTACCAGTGGCGCGCAAAAAAGCCGACCATTCCCAGGCACCCGCGAGCGCTCCGATTGTAAGTACGAGCACCGTCGCGAGCGGCGGCAACAACAGCACGACCGCGAGCATGCCGGCCGCGAGCACGAGTGCGGTCATGACTCGTGTTTTCATGGCCGTCTTCATGAACCCGCACGTCCCGCCTCGGGCAGCGGTGAGGTACTTAAGCCGAAACGGCGCGCGCGTTTTCCAAAGAACGCCAATGCCGCTTCGAAATCCGGGATTGCAAAATCTGGCCACAGGCCGTCACTGAAATAAAGCTCCGTGTACGCCAGATTCCACAACAAAAAATTGCTGATTCGACGCTCCCCGCCGGTGCGAATGAATAGATCAGGATCGGGCACGTCGGCCAACTCCAGAGCACTCGCCACGTGCGCCTCCGTAATGTCGCGCGGATTTAACGTACCAACTAAGCATTGTTCTGCAAGTCTCTGGTTTGCCTGAACAATATCCCATCGTCCGCCGTAGCTTACTGCCACCTGCAGCCGTAAGCCGCTGTTGGCCGCGGTCAGGTCGTGGGCGGCGGCGACACGCGCCTGCAGGCGTACCGGCAGCGTCCGGCGATCCCCGATGATGCGCACGCGCACACGATTGGCATGCAGCTGTGCGGTCTCGCGGTCAAGCGCGTCCAAGAACAAGTTCATGATGCCAGAGACCTCGGCGCTCGGGCGGCCCCAGTTCTCGCTCGAAAACGCAAATAGCGTAAGCGCCTCAACCCCGCGCCGCGAGCACTCCTCGATCACCATGCGAACCGGCGAAATGCCCGCTTTGTGGCCGGCCTGGCGCGGCAGGCCGCGCGCGGCGGCCCAGCGGCCGTTGCCGTCCATGATGATCGCGACGTGTCGGGGCGTCGCACTCAAACTTGCATGATCTCCTTCTCTTTCGCAGCCAGAACCTGGTCGATGTCAGCGACATGCTTGTCGGTGAGCTTCTGCACTTCGCTCTCGGCACGGCGCTCGTCGTCCTGCGAGATGAGCTTTTCTTTCAATAATTCCTTGATATCGGTCATGACGTCGCGGCGCACGTTGCGCACCGCAACGCGCGCATTTTCCGCATCATGGCGCACAACCTTGGTAATCTCGCGGCGCCGCTCTTCGGTCAAGAGCGGCATCGGCACGCGGATTACGGTGCCGGCAGTCATGGGCGTCAAGCCGAGATCTGATTTGTGAATCGCCTTCTCGATCGCCGGCACCACGGACTTCTCCCAGGGAGAAATGACAAGCGTGCGGCCATCTTCGACGTTGATGCTTGCGATCTGGTGCAGCGGCACTTCCGAATCGTAGTAGTCGACTTTCAAATGCTCGACTAGCGAGGGGTGGGCACGGCCGGTGCGCTGCTTCTTAAGCTCCGCCTGGAACGTCTGCACGCATTTTCCCATGCGCTCGCGTGCATCTTTCGTCACATCTTCCAGCATGGTTCGCGCGCTCCTACTCGACGGTGACGGCTGTGCCAACATCCTCGCCGCGCACAATGCGCGTCAGATCGCCGGCATTGTTGAGATTGAAGACCCGCAAGGGCAGGCGGTTGTCGCGGCACATCACAACCGCGGTTGCGTCCATCACGTTCAACTTCTCGGTGAGCACTTCGTCGAAGGTCAGGTGCGCATAACGCACCGCGGCAGGATTGGTCATGGGATCGGCGGAATAGACACCGTTGACCTTCGTTGCCTTCAGCAACACCTCGGCGTTGATCTCGATAGCGCGCAGCGACGCCGCGGTATCGGTCGTAAAGAACGGGTTGCCGAGGCCAGCGGCAAAGATGACGACCCGGCCCTTTTCCAGGTGGCGCACGGCGCGCCGCCGGATGTAGTCCTCGCACACCTGGTTGATGCGGATGGCCGACATCACCCGCGCGTAGAGTCCGAAGCTCTCCAGAGCATCCTGCATGGCGAGCGAGTTCATGACGGTTGCGAGCATTCCCATATGATCGCCGGTGACGCGATCCATCCCCGCTCGCGCAAGGCCCGCACCGCGGAAGATGTTGCCGCCGCCGATGACGACCGCCACCTGTACGCCCATCTGGGCGATGTCGTTGATTTCGCCCGCGATGCGCTTCAGCACGAGTGGGTCGACGCCGTAGTCGCCCTCGCCCATGAGGGCCTCGCCCGATAGTTTGACGAGGATGCGGGAGTAGCGCGCTCGATCGCCGTCGTTCATTGCATGCGCTGCTGAGAGGAATTTAGTGTTTGACCGAGGTACCCGAGCTGCCTTTCACCTGCGCCATCACTTCAGCGACAAAGTCCTCCTGCCGCTTCTCGATCCCGGCTCCGACTTCAAAGCGCTCAAAGCTTGCGACTTTCGCCCCGGCAGCCTTCAAAAGCTTCTCGATCGATACGTCCGGGTCCTTCACGAACGGCTGGCCGGTGAGCGCAAGCTCATTGAGGCTCTTGCGCAGCCGCCCCTCGACCATCTTTGCGACGATCTCGGGCGGCTTGCCCTCGCCGCGAGCCTGCTCGGTCAGAATTTCACGTTCCTTTTCAATCACATGAGTCTCGACGTGCGCCGGCGAAAGATATTTTGGATTGCTCGCCGCGACGTGCATCGCAAGGTCACGCGCCAGTTCAGGTTCACCACCTTCGACGGCGACCAGAGCACCGATGCGCGTGCCATGCACATACGCGCCCAGGCGGCCGGTGGCGTCGAGCACAGCGTAGCGACGCACACCAATGTTCTCGCCGATCTTTGCGACCAGCGCGCAGCGGCGCTCATCAACACTCTCTGCGCCCGCGAGCCCGAGGTTCATGAGCGCTGCCAGCGACGGCGGCCGCGCGGCGAGCGCAACTGTTGCCACTTGCTGCGCGAAGGCACGAAAGTCCTGCTCGCGTGCTACGAAATCGGTCTCGCAGTTCACCTCAACCATCGCGCCGCTCTTCCCATCGGGCGCCACGGCGATCGCGATCACGCCCTCGGCGGCGACGCGCGTCGCCTTCTTATCGGCCTTTGCGAGCCCCTGCTTACGCATGAGCTCGGCGGCCGCGTCGAGGTTTCCCTGTGTCTCAACGAGCGCCTTCTTGCACTCCATCATTCCCGCGCCGGTGCGCTCGCGCAGCTGCTTAACTGCGTCTGCCGTAATCGTCATTCGAAATTCCTCATCATTCTTCTTTCGGGCCGGCATCATCCGCATCGCCACGGGGCTTGCGGCGCCCGGCGGCAGGCTGATGCACCGGCACCGCCAACGGCGCGACTACCGCCGCGGCGACCTCGGCGTCCTCGGCATCGTCTAGATCGTCGAGGGCCTCGGCTCCCGGCTCCTCGCTTTCCGGCTGCACCTTCACCGGCGGCAGACGGCGTCGCGCCGGCGCCTTTTTGCGCACCGTCGCCTGCGGCCGCTGCCGGCCACGCGCGCTCTTCTTCTTCGGCTGTCCGCCCTCGTCGAGCTCGACAAACTCATCCTCGCCCACCGCAACGGTCGGCACAGACGCCTTGCCCTCAATCACAGCCTCGGCCATGCCGCCGGCATACAGGCTGATGGCGCGCATCGCGTCGTCGTTTCCGGGGATGACGTACTCGATGGAGTCCGGGGAGCAGTTCGTATCGACGATGGCGACCACCGGCACGCCCAGCTTCTTCGCCTCGTGAACCGCGATTTTCTCATGTCCCACGTCGACGACGAACAAAGCATCGGGGATCGAAGTCATGTCCTTGATACCGCCGAGGCTGCGCTCGAGCTTCTCCATCTCGCGTCGCAGCTGCGTCGCTTCCTTTTTGCCGCGCTTGTCGAGCGCACCGCTCGTGGACAGCTCCGTGATCTCCGCCAGACGCTTGATCGACTGACGAATCGTCTTGAAGTTCGTGAGCATGCCGCCCAACCAGCGCTGGTTGACGTAGGGCATGGCGCAGCGCTCGGCCTCTTTCTTGATGGCATCGCGCGCGGAACGCTTGGTACCGACGAACAGCACCGTACCGCCGTCGGCAATGACGCTCTTGAGAAAGCTTGCCGCCTCCGCATACATAGGCTGCGTCTTCTCGAGATTGATAATGTGGATCTTGTTACGTTCACCAAAGATGAAAGGGGCCATCTTCGGGTTCCAGAAGCGGGTTTGATGTCCAAAATGGACACCCGCTTCCAGCATCTGTCGCATGGACACGCCGGGCATGGAAAACTCCTGGTAGGGTTAAGCCTCCGCGCACCCCGAGCGGCCATTTGCGCCGACGGTTAAGTCAGCGAAAACACCCAACCGCCTGGTTGTCGGTGCGCGTGTGAGTTAGTTACGTTGCCAAAAAAGGCCGCGCTTTATACCATGAAGGTCCCGTCCGAACAACGTCTTACGCGACCCGAAAGCAGGTCGCATGCGGCCCACCATGGTCACCATCAAGTCAGTCGATGAACAGCAAAAAATGCGCGTCGCCTGCCGCCTTGCGGCCGACGTTCTCGACATGATCGGCGAGCATGTGGTCGCCGGCGTCACCACGGAGGAGCTTGACTGGATCTGTCACGATTACATCGTCAAGGTTCAGCAGGCCATTCCCGCCAATTTAAATTATCGCGGCTTTCCGAAGAGCATTTGCGCCTCCGTCAATCATGTGGTCTGCCACGGCATTCCGAGCGATAAGCGCCTGCGCGCCGGTGACATCCTCAACATCGACGTTACGGTGATTCGCGATGAATTCCACGGCGACACGAGCCGCATGTATTACGTCGGCAAGCCGCCAACCCACGCACACCATCTGAGCGAGACCTGTCATGAGGCGATGTGGCGTGGCATCGAAGTCGTGCAGCCCGGAATGCACCTGGGCGATATCGGCCATGCCATCCAGTCCTTCGTCGAAGAGCAGCATTTCTCCGTCGTGCGCGAATACTGCGGCCACGGCATCGGGCGCGTGTACCACGAGGATCCGCAGGTCCTGCACTACGGCGAACGGGGCACGGGGATCGAGCTGAAGCCCGGCATGACCTTTACGGTCGAGCCGATGGTCAATGCCGGTCGCAGGCATGTGCGGCTGCTTCCGGATGGCTGGACCGTGGTCACGAAAGATCATTCGCTCTCCGCGCAGTGGGAGCACACGGTGCTGGTCACCGACACGGGCTACGACGTCCTCACGCTCGGCGCGCGCGGACGCAACTGAAGGATTTTGATGCCATCGAGCGACGCCGATCTCCTCGAAGACAATCCTGCGGTAACGATCCGCAGTGCGCCGTGGCCGCTTTTGGCGCGGCTACCGGCCGTGCTCGCTGCAGCACAGGGTGAGCCCGCCGCATTTCGCGATCTCCTGCGCCACGCCCACGATGACTTACAGGCGCGCTTCCTCGCCGAGGAGCCTGTTGAAACGCTGGTGCATGCGCGCGCGGCGCTCATCGATACGGTACTACGCGAGGTGTGGCGCACGCAGCTCGGCTCGGACGGGCGCTCGTGGGCGCTCGTGGCGGTCGGCGGATACGGCCGCGCGGAGCTGCACCCCTGTTCGGACGTTGACCTCCTCGTGCTGGTTCCGGCGCCAGTTGACACTCCGGGGCGCGCCGGCGTCGAAAAGCTGGTCGCGTTTTTGTGGGACATCGGCCTTGAGGTCGGCCATAGCGTGCGCACTGTGGAGGAATGCGCCCAGGAAAGCGCAGCTGACGTCAGCGTGATGACGACGTTGCTCGAGGCACGGCTTATCGCCGGCGACCTGCAGCTTCTCGAGGCGATGCGCACGGCGCTCGCGCCGGAGCGCATCTGGCCTGTCAAAGAGTTCTTTGAAGCTAAGCTGCGTGAACAGAGCGAGCGTCACTTAAAGGCCAATGACACCGCCTACAATCTTGAGCCGAATGTCAAGACCGGCCCGGGCGGACTGCGCGATATCCAGACGATTGCCTGGGTCGCCAAGCGCCACTTTGGGGCCGATACCCTCGATGAGCTTGCGACGCAGCACTTCCTTTCCCCCGCGGAGTTGCGGCGTCTCAAACAAGCGCAGGCCTTTCTTTGGAAGGTGCGCTTCGGTCTGCACGTGCTCACTGGCCGGCGCGAGGATCGGCTGCTATTTGATCATCAGATTAAGCTCGCACGCACCTTCGGCTACGAGGATGCCTCCTACACTCTGGCGGTCGAGCAATTCATGCAGCGCTATTACCGCACAGTGATGGACGTAAGCCTCTTGAACGAGCTTCTGCTGCAGCTCTTTCGTGAGGCCATCCTCACCGAGAATGAGCCGCCGCGACCGTTGAATGCGCACTTCCAGGTTCGCAGCGGCTCTTTGGAGACGACCAGCGACGACGTGTTCGCGCGCACCCCGTCGGCGCTTCTCGAGCTTTTTGCAATACTGCAGCAGAACCCGCAGATCAAAGGCGTGCGCGCCTCGACCATGCGCGCGGTCGCGCGCAATCTGTGGCTCATCGACGAGGAGTTCCGCCAGAACCCGCGCCACCATCGCCTGTTCCTCGACATGCTGCGTGCGAGCGTCGGCGTCACGCATGAGCTGCGCCGCATGAATACCTATGGGGTGCTCGGCCGCTACATTCCGGCGTTTGGCCGTATCGTCGGCCGCATGCAATACGACCTGTTTCACGCTTACACAGTTGATGCCCACACGCTCTTTGTCGTCAGCAATCTGCGCCGTCTGTCGCTGTCGCGCTACGACCAGGAGCTGCCCGAGCTGTCGCGCATCATGCAGCAGCTGCCGAAGTCCGAGATCGTGTACTTGGCTGCGCTGTTTCACGACATCGCCAAAGGCCGCGGCGGCGATCATTCCGAGTTGGGCGCGGTTGATGCCGCGGCGTTCTGTCTCGAGCAGGGACTGTCGCGCTACGAGGCACGCCTCGTCGCCTGGCTGGTCGCCAATCACCTGACACTGTCAATCACTGCGCAGAAGCAGGATATCGGCGATCCCGAGGTGATCACGGCGTTTGCGCGCCAAGTCGGCGATGAGACCCATCTCGACTATCTTTACGTACTCACCTGCGCCGACGTGCGCGGCACGAATCCCAGGCTGTGGAATTCCTGGAAAGCCTCGCTGTTTCATGAATTCTACGAGCGCGTTAAGCGCGCCCTCAGGCGCGGCCTTGAAAGTCCCATCGATCAGGAGGAGCTGGTGCGCGAAAACCAGGACACCGCGCGCCGCCTCCTGCTTGAGCACGATGTCACGTCGGATGAGATCACGCGCACCTGGGCGCGCTTCTCTGCGCCTTATTTCCTGCGCCATACGGCCGAAGAGGTTGCCTGGCATACGCGCCTCCTCGCCGAGCGCGACTCGGCAAGCGACGAGCCGCTGGTGGCGCTTGAACCGCGCAGTGTTCGCGGTACGACGGGCGTCCTCATCTTCGCGCCGCTGCGCGGCCACGGCTTTGCGCGCACCACCGCTGTGCTCGATCAGCTCGGTCTCACTGTGGTTGACGCGCGCATCACCCCGACCGGCGATGGCTTCAGCCTCGATCTGTATCACGTGCTCGAGGACGACGGCGCGCCGATCACTGATGCCGAGCGGCAAAGCGAGATCGAACGCGCCCTGTGGCGTTCAATCCAGCAGCCTGACGATTTGCCATTTGCCGTGTCGCGACGCACGCCACGCCAGACGCGCATGTTCAACACTCGTACGCACATTACGGTGAGCGTCGATGAGCGCAATCAACGTTCCGTGCTGGAGCTGACCGCAGGCGACCGGCCGGGTCTGTTGTGCGATGTCGGCATGGTACTGATGCAAGAACACATCAAGCTGCACGCCGCCAAGATCATGACCGTCGGCGAACGCGCCGAGGACGTCTTCTACCTGACCGACGCCGAGAGCCGCCCGCTCGACGAAATTGCGGCTGCGCGCTTGAAGGATCGCCTTACCGAGGCTCTCGATCGGCGCCGGGCGGCATGAATCCGCATCTTGCGCGCCTGCATGCTTACCCGTTTGAGCGCCTCGCGCAACTGAAGGCCGGAGTGCGGCCGCCGGCGGACCTGTCGCCTATCGCCATGTCGATCGGCGAGCCGCAGCACCCGCCGGCGACCGTCGTTCTGCAAGCTCTGGAGCGCGCTTTTGACCGCCTCGGCCGCTACCCCGCGACCGCCGGCACGATCGAGCTGCGCGCGGCCGCTGCCAACTGGCTGGAACGACGCTTTTCATTGGGCGCAGGGAGCGTCGATCCGCACACAATGGTGCTGCCGGTCAACGGCACGCGCGAAGGTCTATTCGCATTGGTGCAGGCGGCGGTCGACGCGAGCAGCGAGCCGCTGGTGCTCATGCCAAATCCCTTCTATCAAATATACGAAGGTGCCGCGATTTTGGCCGGCGCCGAGCCCCACTATCTGGATGCCACAGCCGCAAGCGGCTACACCCCGGATCTTGATGCCGTCCCCGATGCCGTGTGGCGCCGCTGCCAGGTGCTGTTTCTGTGCAATCCGGGTAATCCCACCGGTGCGGTATTGAGCGCAAGCTATCTGCGACGGGCGCTCGAGCTTGCCGAGCGGCACGACTTCGTCATTGCGGCGGACGAGTGCTATGCGGAGATCTACAGTGACGAAACCCAAGCACCGCCGAGCCTGTTGCAGGCGTGTCTTGGCAGCGGCCGCAGCCGCTTTGAGCGCTGCGTCGTGTTCCATAGCCTCTCCAAGCGCTCAAGTGTTCCCGGACTGCGCTCCGGTTTCGTCGCGGGCGATCCAGAAATCATCGGCCCCCTCCTTCTCTATCGAACCTACCACGGTAGTGCGATGCCACTGCCGACGCAGCTTGCGAGCATCGCCGCTTGGAACGATGATGCGCACGTCGCAGCCAACCGCCGCCTGTACCAGCAGAAATTTGCGCGCGTCCTGCCCATTCTGTCGCCCGTCATGGACGTGATGCGCCCTGCCGGCGCGTTTTTCTTGTGGCCAGACGTCGGCGGCGACGACGAAAATTTTACGCGCGAGCTGTTCGCGACTCAGAACGTCACCGTGCTGCCGGGCAGTTACTTGGGACGCGCAGGTTCCGGCGGCAATCCCGGCGCCGGCCGCGTGCGCATTTCGCTCGTGCCGGACGTTGCTGCCTGTGTCGTAGCAGCCGAACGCATTCGCGAGTTCATCACTTCTCATGAATGACACACAGAATTTGCAGGCCATCATTGAAGCCGCGTTTGAAGAGCGCGCGGTACTCACTCCGCAGCACCACCCGCGCGAGCTCGTTGTCGCGCTCGATACTTGCCTTGAACTCTTGGATTGCGGGCGCGCGCGCGTCGCAGAGAAGAAGCACGGTCAGTGGGTCGTGAACGAGTGGCTGAAGAAGGCGCTGCTTCTGTTCTTCCGCATCCACGACAGCACCGTCACAGAAGGCGGCTACACGCGTTTCTTCGACAAGGTGCCCCTGAAATATGCGGACATGTCGGCCGCGGAGCTGCGCGCAAGCGGCGTGCGCATCGTGCCGCACGCGATCGTGAGGAAGGGCGCCTATATCGCACCCGATGTCGTGCTGATGCCGAGCTACGTCAATATTGGGGCCTACATAGACTTCGCGAGCATGATTGACACCTGGGCCACCATTGGGTCATGTGCACAGATCGGGCGCAACGTACATGTGTCAGGCGGCGCCGGGATTGGCGGTGTGCTTGAGCCGCTGCAGGCGGCACCGACGATCATCGAGGATCACTGCTTCATCGGCGCCCGCTCGGAGATCGTTGAAGGTGTCATCGTCGAGGAAGGCAGTGTGATTTCGATGGGTGTGTTCATCGGCCAGAGCACACGCATCTACGACCGGGCGAGCGGTGAGATACTGCAGGGGCGCGTGCCGGCAGGTTCGGTCGTTGTCCCCGGCACGCTGCCTTCGCCGGACGGTCGCTACGCACTCGCCTGCGCGGTCATCGTCAAACGTGTCGATGCCCAGACGCGCGCGAAAACTTCCATTAACGAGCTGTTGCGCGGCGCGCATTAGCCGCTCTATAACACGCCCGTCTGCAGTAGGTGGGCAAAACCAGCGCCCTGCTCCGCGCCAGCCGCTGCAGTCGCATGCGCTGTGATGGATACGCTCGATCTGTAGCGTGTGTACAGCCTTGATCATTAACGCTACGTGTACCGGCGCACTTACAGCGCCCGCCGCCGCAGCGCGGACGTCGATCTTGGCGTGCGGCTCCTGCTTCGAACCGCGCAACGCAAGACTTCCGCTTTATAAGTCGCTATAGTCTAATGTATATAGCGCGCCAACGGGGACTAGCCGAAACGACCCGAAATGTAATCCTCGGTAAGCTTCTGGCGCGGATTCGTGAAGACGCGATTGGTCTCACCGACTTCAATCAACTCCCCCAAATGAAAGTATGCGGTGCGCTTCGACACGCGTGCCGCCTGCTGCATGGAGTGGGTGACGATGACGATGGTGTAGCTCTCGCGCAGCTCATCGATCAGATCCTCGATCCGCGCCGTGGCAATTGGGTCAAGCGCCGAGCAGGGTTCGTCCATCAATATCACCTCCGGCTGCACCGCAATTGTGCGTGCGATGCACAGGCGCTGCTGTTGACCGCCAGATAGGCTCGTACCAGGCCGGGTGAGCCGGTCCTTCACTTCGTCCCACAGTCCCGCGCGCCGCAGGCTCGTGCAAACCATGTCATCGAGATCTGCGCTACCGCGCGCGAGCCCGTGAATGCGCGGCCCATAGGCGACATTCTCAAAAATCGACTTCGGGAAGGGATTGGGCTTCTGAAACACCATGCCCACCCGCGCCCGCAGCTGCACCACGTCTTGATGCTTGGCGTGAATGTCCTCCCCCTCGAGAAGGATTGAGCCTGTGACGCGCGCGCCCGCAATGGTGTCGTTCATGCGATTAAGACAGCGCAGAAAAGTGGATTTACCGCAGCCCGACGGCCCGATCATCGCGATCACCTGTTTGCGAGCAAGATCAATGCTGACATTCTTCAGCGCTTGATTCTCCCCATAGAAGACACTGACATCGCGGCAGGAGAACACCGCATCCTCGATACTGATCGGCGCTTCAGCGCCGACCGCGCGCCGCAGCTCCGGAGCCGCGAGCGCCGGCATGCGCGAACTCGGCTTCAGGTTGAGCCCAGCTTCTTCGGCGCGGCGCTTGCTCTCGTTGCCGAGCCTTGCTGCCTCGATCGGCGTGTCATCTCCCGGGGTGTTCATGGTCAACCGAAGCGCCCGGTGACGTAATCGTCAGTGCGGCGATTCTTGGGCGCCGTGAAGATCTGTCCCGTCGGGCCAATCTCCACGAGCTCCCCCAAGTACATGAAACCGGTCACATTGGAAACCCGCGCGGCCTGTTGCAAATTGTGCGTGACGATGATGATGCAGTATTTCTCGCGCAGACTCTGCAGCAGCTCCTCGATGCGCAGCGTGGAGATCGGATCGAGTGCCGCTGTCGGCTCATCGAACAGCATCACTTCGGGCTGCACCGCGATGGTTCGGGCAATGCACAGTCGTTGCTGCTGGCCGCCGGAGAGGCTGCGCGCATCTTCGCCCAGTTTGTCCTTCACTTCGTCCCACATCGCAGCATCACGCAGCGCCGACTCCACGCGTTCGCCCGCCCGTGCTTTTGATATGCGCTGCGCCAGACGCAGGCCAAAGGCGACATTGTCAAAGATCGTCATCGGAAAAGGAGTCGGCTTTTGGAACACCATGCCGACCCTGAAGCGCAGACTTGCGACGTCGACGGTCGGTGCGAAGATGCTCTGTCCGTCGAGCCGCACGTCGCCCGTCGCGCGCTGTCCGGGATACAAGGCATACATGCGGTTAAACACCCGCAGCAGGGTCGACTTGCCGCAGCCGGAGGGTCCGATGAGCGCCGTGATGCTGCGGTCGGCGAACTTCAGGTTGATGTCGATGAGCGCACGAGTCTGGCCGTAATAGAAGTTCAGCTGCCGAGCCTCAAACTTCGGCGGCAGGAACTGAGTTGCGCCGTGTTCAATCTGCGCCGCAGCGAGATCGGGTACGTTCATCGGCCCGCCTTGCCGCCCGGCAGCGCCGATATAACCAGTCGCGCGATCACGCTCAACGTGAGAATCGCAAGCGTAATCAGGAGCGCGCCGGACCAGGCGAGCTGCTGCCAGTTTTTGTACGGGCTCAATGCGAACTGGAAGATGACGACCGGAAGGTTCGCCATCGGCGCGTTCAGATCCTTGCTCCAGAACTGATTGTTAAGCGCCGTGAAGAGTAGCGGTGCCGTCTCTCCGCTTACCCGTGCGACCGCAAGCAAAAGTCCGGTGACAATGCCGCTGCGCGCGGCCGGATAGGCGATGTTGGTGATCGTACGCCATGGGTATGCGCCGAGCGCCGTCGAGGCATCCTTCATGCCCTGCGGCACCAGCCGCAGCATATCTTCCGTCGTGCGCACCGTCACCGGCACGGCAATGATGGCGAGTGCCACCGCGCCCGCGATGGCAGAGAAATGGCCCATGCGCACCACGAGCACTTCATAGACAAACAGCCCCACAATGATAGACGGCGCCGACAGGAGCACATCGTTCACAAAGCGGATCACGCTGCTCAAGCGTGAATCGCGTCCGTATTCGGCAAGGTAGGTGCCAGCCAGGATACCGATGGGCGCACCGATGAATATGCCAACGACAGTCATGACGACGCTGCCGTAGATAGCGTTCAAGAGGCCGCCCTGCGCGCCGGGCGGCGGCGTCATCTGCGTGAACAAGGCAATCGACATGCCGCTCAGGCCGCGAGCAAGAAGCGTCCAGAGAATGGCCCCGAGACAGGCAAGTCCCACAAGCGTCGCGGTGGCCGATAGGCACAGCGCCGCCGCATTGCCGAGCTTGCGCAACCGACGCCGATTCATACAGCGGACAGCGCGCGACGATCGAGTCGCAGGAGCATGAACCGCGCCGCGGCAATTACCGCAAAGGTGATTAAAAACAGCAACACACCGAGGGCCACCAAGGACGACGTATACATATCGCCGACGGCCTCGGTGAACTCGTTCGCAATGGTCGCCGAAATCGTGGTCCCCGGCGCCAGCAGCGAGGCGCTCACGCGGTGGGCATTGCCGATCACGAAGGTCACAGCCATCGTCTCACCGAGCGCACGTCCAAGACCAAGCATGATGCCGCCAACCATGCCGACCCGGGAATACGGCACCACGACCTGCCAGATGACCTCCCAAGTGGTCGCGCCCAAACCGTAACCCGACTCCTTGAGCACGTCGGGCACCGTTTCGAAGACATCGCGCATCACCGCGGCGATGAACGGCAATACCATGATCGCGAGCACCAGGCCGGCGCTCAACACGCCGATGCCGAACGGCGGTCCTTGAAAGAGTCGTCCGATCGCAGGCAGCGGACCCACATGTTCGATGAGCCAGGGCTGCACATAGCGTTGCAAAATGGGAGCCAGCACAAAGAGCCCCCAGATCCCAAAGATAATGCTCGGCACGGCTGCCAGGAGTTCAATCGCAACGCCGACCGGTCGCCTGAGCCATCGAGGGCACAGCTCCGTCAGAAAGATCGCGATCCCAAAGCCAATCGGAACCGCGACCAGCATCGCGATGAGCGAGGTCATGAGGGTTCCGTAGATCGGCGCGAGCGCGCCGAACTCATCGGTGACCGGATTCCAAATCTCGCGTGTTAGAAATCCAAACCTAAAGTGCGAAAGCGCCGGCCACGCCCCCCGTAGGAGCGATACCACGACACCGCCGAGAAGCGCGAGCACCAGCATCGCCGCCGCGAGGGTTGCGATGCGAAAGTAGCGCTCCCCGCCGCGCTGCCTTGCCGCACGCTTCGCATCGACGAGAGCCACGTTAGACGTTCCAACTTACGCGCCGCAGCGGCGGGTAAAAGACCGGGTACGTTATGCCCCGTGAGAAGTCTCCCCGCGCGGCTATTCGCCCTTCCACACCGGTGTGCCGTTCGACTTGATCTGCGCCTTCCATGTGGACTCGACCTGCGCCGTCAGGCTTGCGGGCAACGGTACGTAGTCGAGCTCAGCCGCCATTGCAGCGCCGCTCTTATACGCCCAGGCGAAGAATTTAAGCGCCTCACCCGTAGCCGCAACATCGGGTGGCGCCGCATAGACCAGGATGAAGCTCGCACCGGTGATCGGCCAGCTTTTTGCGCCAGCCTGATCGGTAAGAATAAGGTAGTAGCCACTTGCGTGCGCCCAATCGGCATTCGACGCTGCAGCCTGGAATGATTCCGCGCTGGGCGCAACGGCCTTCCCCGCCTTGTTGATCATGAGAGCGTAAGCCATGGAGTTCTGTTTCGCATAGGCATATTCGACATAGCCCACGGCGCCGTCGGTCTGAGTCGTCATGTTGGCGACCCCCTCATTGCCCTTCGCGCCGATTCCCGTGGGCCATTGCACGGATGCGTTGGCGCCGATCGAGTCCTTGAACTTGGGGCTTGCTTTCGATAGGAAGTCGGTAAAGAGAAAATTCGTCCCCGAACCATCGGAGCGGTACACAGGCGCAATCGCCGTTGCCGGCAGCGCAAGTTTCGGATTGAGCTTCTGCACCCGCGCATCGTTCCATTTCGCAATATCGCCGAGGTAGATCGCCGCGAGGGTCGCGCCGTCAAGCGTTAGGGCGCCCGGCTTCACGCCCTTGACATTCACGACCGGCACCACCCCGCCGATGATCATGGGGAACTGCACCAAGCCTGCACTCTGCAGATCCTCAGGCTTGAGTGGCATGTCCGAGGCGCCGAACGTCACGGTCTTCGCCTTGATCTGCTTGATCCCGCCGCCCGAACCGATTGACTGATAGTTGAGGCCCACCCCTGTCTGCTTCTTATAGGCATCGGCCCACTTTGCATAGACCGGGTACGGAAAGGTTGCGCCCGCGCCGGAGATATCTGCTGCTCGCGCAGCGCTTGCGACTAAAACTACCGCTGCGGCGGCGATCAGCGCTCGTCTAAGAATGTTGGGCTTCATCTGGGATACGTGTTCCTCTAAAAGAGATATTGAGCGTACAGCCCGATTTCATCGAACTTGCCGCCGGTGGTCGGGCTCGTGCCGCCGATCGCGTAGGAGCTGTTGGCATCGG
>DAITPA010000045.1:0-14713 GCA_036833805.1 Steroidobacteraceae bacterium
ACCTGTCCACCCATGGTGGTCGAGCCATCCTCCGCCGCAAAAGCGGCGCCGGCCGTCATCGATGCAAGAGCTGCCCCCAGAAAAGGGACTGCGTGGGATTTCCGTAACATTGCTGTGGGCTCCGTTATTTATGGTCTTGGCAATTCATGAGCGTTGACGCGATGAACCACGATGTACGACATGAGTCATGCGGACGACGTGCGCTGCGGTTCATGCATTATTCGAATGTGGTATTTCGATCCGATGGCCGAAATATGACTGTTTTATGACCGCTGCTCATCCAGATACTGTGGGATCGATTGCGCGATTCCGCAGCCAGTGTGGCCACGATTCGTGACAGCAATGTGACAGCGGACAGACGCCGCGCTGCCGCGCCTCACGGCGGCGCGAACGGTCCGGGGCACGCTTGATGCGAGCGTCGGCGAAGGCTGTTGCAACCTGCTAGGGGAAGCTCCAAAGCACGGCGCAATCCGCCGTAGAAGCACCGTCACTGGTAAGGTAAAACGCGCCAGTATAAATTGATCAAGGAGCGGCGCCCGCAAGATGCGGCCACGTGTGACCGAGGGGAAAATGAAAATGAACGCTACACGACGAAAACGCGGTGCATGGACCTCGTGGTACCTGCTCTTTTTATTCCAGTTCGTCGCCGTTCTCTGGCCGCCCTACTACAACAAAATCGAGCCGTCTTGGATGGGCGTGCCGTTCTTCTACTGGTATCAGCTCCTGTGGGTTGCCATCAGCGCGCTTATTACCGCAGTCATCTATCTGGCCACCGACGATTAGCTCGCGGTCGACTCGCCCGCTCCTGTCCCTGTAGAACGACACAAGACCTGAGGAAAGCCGTGCAGGAAGTAAACTGGATTGCGCTTAGCATTTTCGCGCTGCTGTTTGGTTTCATTACCTGGCTCGGATTCGCCGCCGCCCGTTGGCGCAAAGGCGATCTTGACCTGCTACACGAATGGGGACTTGGCGGCCGCCGCTTCGGCACGATCATCACCTGGTTCCTGCTCGGCGGCGATCTGTATACCGCCTACACTTTCATTGCGGTGCCCGCGCTCGCCTTTGGCGCCGGCGCCGTTGCGTTTTTCGCTGTGCCGTACACGATTCTCGTCTATCCCTTCCTGTTCCTGGTTTTTTCGAGACTCTGGCAGGTCTGCCATAAACATGGCTACATCACTGCAGGCGATTTTGTGCGCGGGCGGTTCGGCAATCGCTGGCTTGCACTCGCGGTGGCCATCACTGGACTCGTCGCCACGATGCCATACATTGCCTTGCAGCTTCTCGGCATCCAGGTCGTGATCGGCGCCCTCGGCATTTCCGGCACTGGATTGGCCGCCGACGCGCCGCTCATCATTGCCTTCGTGGTGCTGGCCGCGTTCACCTATTCAAGCGGCCTGCGCGCGCCGGCTTCGATCGCGATCGTCAAAGACGTCCTGATCTATATCACCGCCATCGCCGCCATTATTGTCATTCCGGCGCAGCTTGGCGGCTTTGGGAAAATCTTCGCGGCGGTGCCGACAGCGAAATTGCTGTTGGCAGTTCCCGCGGCTCGCACCACCGGTGCCTATGGCGCGTATGCAACGTTGGCTCTTGGTTCAGCGCTCGCGCTGTTCCTCTATCCGCACTCTCTCACGGCCATCTTGAGCGCGAACAGCAGCCGCACGATCCGCCGCAATGCGGCCATTCTCCCCGGCTACTCCTTCGTGCTCGGCTTGCTCGCCTTGCTCGGCTTCTTCGCGATCGCCGCCGGCGTCGACAAGCTTCCCGAATACGCTGCGGGCTTCAAGCAGTTTGGCAATAACTTCGCAGTGCCGGCGCTATTCCTGAACAGCTTTCCGTCCTGGTTCGTCGGAATTGCATTTGCGGCGGTCGGCATCGGCGCGCTGGTGCCGGCCGCCATCATGTCGATCGCCGCGGCGAACCTTTACACGCGCAATATTCACCGCGAGTTCATCAACAAGAACCCGACCGACAAAGAGGAAGCACAGATGGCGAAGTGGGTGTCGCTGATCGTCAAAGTCGGCGCGCTCGTATTCATCCTGTTCGTGCCGACGCAATACGCCATTCAACTGCAGCTCTTGGGCGGCATCTGGATTATCCAGACGTTGCCTGCCGTGATGCTTGGCGTGTATACCCGCTGGTTCAATTCCTGGGCGCTGCTGCTCGGCTGGGCTGTCGGAACGTTCGGGGGCACCGCAATGGCCATTTCCGTGCACCTGACTCCCGCTTATCCGCTGACGTTCGGGGGCTATACCTTGCCCGGCTATACCGCCTTCTACACCCTTATCCTCAACCTCATCGTGTCGATCATGCTGACGCCGGTGTTTAATGCGGCGAGCGCTCAGCGGGTGCCGCTCGATGCGACCGTCGCCGCCGATTATCAGACCTGAGTAACGCTCCTTAAGCGCTCATACAGTCGTAATCAATGCTCGGCTAGCGGGCATGGAGTTTGATGTGGTTTGTGTCGCCATGCGCCGCATATGCAGACACGATCGCAACGCAGGCGCGGCAATTTTGCCGGCACGCGCCATCGATTGTTTCTCTTGACTTGCTGCGCAGCACCCGTGCGCCGTATAAACGCCACGGATTTCCCTCTGACCTGTACCAGGAATTCGCTGCCCAATGTCGACGACACTTGAGCTCACCCAGAACCTGATGGCCCGCGCCTCGGTCACGCCGGCCGATGAGGGGTGCCAAGAGGTCATTATCGAACGACTGGCCGCGTGCGGGTTTCAGATTGAACGCTTGCGCTTCGGTAGCGTCGATAACTTCTGGGCGACGCATGGAAAAACTGCGCCGGTACTGTGCTTCGCCGGCCACACCGATGTGGTCCCGGCCGGGCCGCTCGAAGAGTGGGGTTCACATCCGTTCGCGCCTTCGATCCGCGACGGCGTGCTCTACGGCCGCGGCGCTGCGGACATGAAGAGCGGCCTGGCGGCCATGACGACTGCAACCGAGGTGTTCCTTGAGGAGCATGCCGATCACCGTGGCACGCTCGCCTTCCTTATTACGAGCGACGAGGAAGGCCCGTCGGTCGACGGCACCAAGCGCGTCATGGAGGCGCTCGGCGCGCGCGGCGCGCGCATCGACTGGTGCGTGGTAGGTGAACCCTCGAGCGAAGTCACGATCGGCGATACCATCAAGATCGGCCGACGCGGTTCATTGAGCGCACGCCTTACCGTGCACGGCGTGCAGGGACACGTGGCCTACCCGGCCCTGGCGGACAATCCCATACATGCGTTCGCACCAGCGCTAGCTGAACTTGCGACGCGCATCTGGGATGAGGGCAATGAGCATTTCCAGCCAACAAGCTTTCAAGTTTCAAATCTGAATGCCGGCACCGGCGCGCCGAACGTCATCCCCGGGGAGCTCAAAGCACGTATCAACCTGCGCTATTCACCCGTGCAGACGCTCGCGGGACTTAAGCAGACCGTCACGGACATCCTCGCCAAACATCACATCAAGCACAGCCTGGAGTGGTACCTATCCGGTGAGCCCTTTTTTACGCCGCCTGGAACGCTTTGCGAGGCGGTGAGCGCGGCAGTCGCCGCAGTGACCGGACGTGCGCCCAAGCGCACGACCGGCGGCGGCACTTCAGATGGGCGATTCATCGCGGCGCTCGGCGCGCAAGTCGTCGAGCTCGGCGTGGTGAGCGCGACGATTCACAAAGTAAACGAGTGTGTGCGGGTCAGCGAGATCGACGCCCTGCATCGCATGTACGTCGGAATTCTCGCAAGACTATTGGCGTGAGTTCGCAAACACCCCGGCGACTCCCAACACGAGCGCCGCGATCAATAGCCACGCCGGCATCGCAAGACCCGCGAAGCTCCAATTGACCTGGCTGCATTCCCCGCCGCCGGCGAGTACCTTGCGCACCACTTCGGTGAGCGGCGAAAACTTGAGCATCACTTCAAGGGGCGCGCCGCACGAGGCAATGGATCCGGGCGGCTGGCTTTGAATATAGAGGTGCCGGATGGCGAGCGCTGCGGTTGCAAGCGCGGCGAGTCCCATGAGCGCCGCATACACATAGCGTCCGCCGCCGGGCGGATGCTGCAACGCCGCCGCCAAGAAAACCACGCCCAAGCCAATGATGGCGACTCTCTGAAATATGCACAGCGGACACGGCTCAAGCCCGAGCCCATACTGGGCGTACAGCGCATACGAGAGCATCCCAAAGCAGGCGATCGCCCCGCCGAAATTTAGAACGCGACGGTTGCGCACATCACATCGCGGCTGGAGTGGGGTCGGTGCGCCCGCCCGAGGATTCACGGAGTTCGCGCTCAACGTCTTCCAGTGACGTGTGGCGTATATCCTTGCCGTGGACCATGTAGATGACGTACTCGCCGATGTTCTTGGCGTGATCACCGATGCGCTCGAGCGCCCTCACGACCCACATGACATCGAGCGCGCGGCGAATGGTGCGCGGATCTTCCATCATGAAAGTGATGCACTGCCGCTGGATTGACTCGTATTCCTCATCGACGAGACGGTCCTGGCGTGCGACGCGCAATGCCGCCTCGACATCCATTCGCGCAAAGGCATCGAGGGAGTCATGCACCATGTCGGACACGACGCGCCCGAGGTGCTTAATTTCGCGGTACTTGTCCGCTGGACGCTCCATGGTTGCGAGCCGCGAGGCTATATAGCCGACCTTTTCCCCCTCATCGCCGATGCGCTCAAGATCGGTGATGGTCTTGATGATCGCGACAATGACGCGCAGATCTCCGGCGGCGGGTGCGCGGGTTGCAAGGATCCGGCTGCACTCCTCATCGATGGACACTTCCATGTTGTTGACCTGGTAGTCCTCCATGGCAACAGCCTCGCCCAGCATGCTGTCACCCTCTACGAGCGCAGTGACTGCTTTTTGCAGCTGCTGCTCCACGAAGCCGCCCATCGCCAGAACCTTGCTGCGCACGCGCTCGAGGTCCTCGTTGAAGCGACGCGAAATATGGTGAGTCAGATCTGCCGTTTCCATGGGTGCTGCATCGTCCGCGTCATTTGCCTAGGCACGATCATAGCGAAAAGCCGCGAGAGAGCCAGAGGCTTCGCGGCAATCCGCATTCTCTAGGCCGCATCGGCAAGCAGCGGCGGCGTGAGGCGGGAATCCTCCTGCCAAGCCTCTGCCAAGCGCCACAGCCGCAGCTCGCCATTTGCCTCCTCGATCAGCGCGGAGCATGACTCCACCCAGTCGCCGGTATTGCAGTAAATCGAGCCACCGACGCGGCGCAGATTCGCACGATGGATGTGGCCGCAAATGATGCCATCGTAGCCCTGGACGCGCGCGTGGGCGATAGCCGTTTCCTCGAAGCGCTCAATAAAACGGGCATTCGTGCTGACAGCAAGCTTCAGGCGTTCTGCGAGCGGCCAGTAGGACAGTCGAGTCATCGAGCGCAGATCGTTCAAGTAGGCGTTCAGGACAACCGTAAAGTCGTACACGCTTTCACCCAACCAATGAAGCCATCCGGCGACCTGCGTCTCGCCGTCGAACTGGTCGCCATGCAGAACCAAGAGACGCTCGCCGCGCGCCGTGTGATGCACCCACTCGCGATGCACCTCAAGCGCGCCGTGCATCATCGCAACAAAAGGGGCGCGATCCGCATCGTGGTTGCCCGGAATGTACAGCAGGCGCGTTCCGGCACGCTGTTTGGCGACAAGCGCGTGCACGACGCGCGAGTGCTCCGCGGGCCAGAAGAATCTTTGCGCGAGACTCAACGAATCGACAATGTCGCCGACGAGCACGATTGTTTCGGCGTCAATGGTTGCGAGAAAGTCCGCGAGGTCGCGCGCCCGCGAGCGCTTGAAACCCAAATGGGTATCGGAAAGAAACAAGGTCCGCACGCGCGCCGGTCTGGGTCGATTGAACCTCGCCATGAATGCCCCTCGATGTCCGCGACCGATGCGCAAGGCTCGTGGACGGGCATGTCGGTTGCGTGACAGTGAAGCGAATTTTTTCTTACTTCTAAATGACTTATGACAGTTACTTAAACGAGTTCGCCAAGCTCCGCACGGACCGAAAGCACGCGGCGCGGCGGAAAATGGCAGGTGAACGTGCTGCCGCTGCCCAGCGTACTTTGAATCTCAAGATTTGCGGCGTGACGCTGCAATACATGCTTCACGATCGCAAGCCCGAGTCCTGAGCCGCCGGTTGCGCGCGAGCGTCCCGAGTCGGCACGATAGAAGCGCTCGGTGAGACGCGGTATGTGCTCGGCCTGAATGCCGATGCCGGTATCCGTCACCGAGAAGTGCCCGCCCTCGGTGTCCGTACACCAGCGCATCTCGATTGATCCCTGCGCCGGGGTGTATTTGGCGGCATTGTCGACGAGATTCGAGAACGCGGAGTGCACTTCAGATTCACGGCCCAAGAGCTGCGCGGCAGAGTCAACACGAATATTGACATCGCGCGGATGCTCGCCTCGTGCGAGCACGTCCTTGCGCAGCATCGCCATGAGCCCCGCAACGTCGATGGGTTCGCCGGCGACAATCTCATCGGTCTCCTCCAGGCGCGACAGCGCCAGAAGGTCGTGGATGATGGTCGTCATGCGCTCGGCCTGGCGGCGCATTTCAGCAACCGGGGCGCGCAGCTCCGGGTCGAGCGCGGGATCCTGCCCTAGAGTCTCGAGATAGCCCGACACGACGGTCAGCGGCGAGCGCAGCTCATGTGAGGCATTGGCGACGAAGTCCTTGCGCATCGCCTCGAGTCGCACCTGGCGCGAGACGTCGCGAATCAGGAGCAATTGTTGACCTTCGCCATACGGCACGACTTGCAGGGACAAATGCGTATCCGCGGCGATCGTCGGACGGATGACGAGTGGAATCTCAAACTGCGCGTTGTCAAGGTAATGACCAAAATCCGGCTGCCGCAGGAGGTTATCGATACGCAGCCCAAAATCATCATGGCCGCGCAGATTGAGGAGCGTCGAGGCGGTGCGGTTGAACCAGACAATCTCGCGCTGCGCGTTCAGAATCACGACGCCGTCTGGAAGGGCAGCGGTGGAGCGCTCGATCTGGCGCACGAGCTGAATGAAGCGCTGCTTGTGAAAACGCTTGCGGCGATGCAGCCGCATGACCTGTGCAACAATCTCGCCCCACGCGCCGCCGAGGTTCGGTGGGTCGGCGTAGCTTCGGTGGCGCACCCACCAGTCGAGCCTGAAGAGCGTCGCGAGCTGCCATAGGAGGTGCAGCGCAAGCAGTCCCGCAAGCCCGGCCCACACGTAGCCGAAAACCCAGCCTAAAACCACACCGGTCAATACCGTGCCCAGCAGGCGCAGAATCGCCAACCACCATGCCCGCGTTACCAGCGCCATACGCACCTATCGTTCAGCGCGCCGAAAACCTGTATCCGGAACCGCGCACAGTCTGAATGAAGCGGTCGTAGCCGAACTCCTCGAGTGCCTTGCGCAGGCGCCGAATGTGCACGTCGATGGTGCGCTCCTCGACATAAACATTGCCACCCCAGATTCGATCCAGGAGCTGATCGCGGCTGTAGACCCTCTCGGGGTGCGTCATGAAGAACTCGAGCATGCGGTATTCGGTCGGGCCAAGCCCAATGGTCTCATCGCCAATCAGTACACGATGACTTGCCTGGTCGAGCGCCAGACCCTCGACCTGGATGCGCTCTTCACTGGCGTTGGGAGTGGAACGTCGCAGCACCGCGTGAATGCGCGCGAGCAGCTCGCGCGGCGAGAACGGCTTGGTGATGTAGTCATCCGCCCCGCCTTCGAGGCCCGCCACTTTGTCACCTTCCTCGGAGCGTGCCGTGAGCAAAATGATTGGCAGCTCGCGCGTCTCGCGGTCGCGCTTCAAGGCACGTGTGAGCTCAAGGCCGCTCATGTCGGGCAACATCCAATCGACGAGCATCAGGTCCGGGCGCCGATCGGCAAGAGCTGCGCGGGCGCCGCGGCAATCTTCAGCCTCGTGCACCTCGAAGCCAGCGCGCTTGAGTCCGAAGGCGATCATCTCCCTGATCGGCCGCTCGTCCTCGACGATCAAAACGTGCTTTGAGCTCATTCGTTCACTGCGCGCATAGTTGAACATTACAGGGATACTGTGTTGCAGATTCATGACAAGCCGGCATTGCGTGTCATTTCCGTGACGTGCGCGTGACGTCATCACGCAGGTAGACAGGGATCGCCTCCTGGGCGGCGCAGGTGCGTCCGGCCATGACTTCCGGCCAGGCAAGACGGGCGATTTCAGCAGCGCGCGGCAGCAGCTCTTCCCGTACGTCGATAAGATTCATACGGGCGCCAAGATGCGGGTAGACGCGAAAGCCGCGGCCGGCACCACCGACACCGCCTTGCCAAACCTCCGGCAGAGCAATGCTCGCGTCGCCACTCACATGCTCCGCGCCCGTCAAGACTGCGAGCCCCGTGGCACCGCGGTCGAAACAAGCCCAGTAGACCTCCTGCATCCGTGCATCGTTGCAAACGAGAACGTGTTGCAGGCGTGTATTCAGATCGAATGCGCGCTGCGCAACCGCCGCAAGGTCCGACACTGGCACGACGCGCAACTCGGCGCCGAACGCCAGTCCCTGCGCGACGCTCGTCGCCAGGCGCACTCCCGTGAATGCGCCGGGACCCCGACCAAAGGCGAGCGCATCGACATCCTTAAGGTCAATGCCGCCCTCTATTAACACCGCGTCGATCATCGCCAAAATATGCTCGGCGTGCCCGCGCTCAGTTTCGATCTCGCGCGTGATCGCACCACTGTCGCTCAATAGAGCGCTCGAACACGCAGGCGTCGCCGTGTCGAGCGCGAGAATCCTCATACCAGTTGCGCGGCGCGCCCGTGGCGGCGCGCCGGCGCATGCTTGCGCAGAAAACTCAAAGTGTCCTTCTCGAGGCGTGTCACTTTCATGGGGGGCAGCGCCATGAGGAACACCTTGCCATAACTCTTAGCCGAGAGCCGCGGGTCACAGATCGCAACGGCGCCAAAGTCATCCTCGCTGCGGATCAAGCGGCCGACGCCCTGCTTCAAAGCAAGTGCGGCCTCCGGCAGCTGGTAGTCGCGAAACGCATTTCCACCCTGCATCTGCAGATGCTCGATGCGCGCCTTGACGAGCGGATCCTCAGGCGAACCGAACGGCAGCTTCTCAATGATCACGAGCCGCAGCGCCTCGCCTTTAACGTCAACACCTTCCCAAAAGCTCGTCGTCCCAAGGAGTACGCCATCGCCATCGGCGCGAAAATCGTCCAGCAGCCGCTCGCGCGGCGCCTCGCCCTGCACGTACATCCGGTGCGGCGCGGCTGCGCCCCAGTGCGCGCGCAGCAGCGCCGCGGCGCGCACGAGCGCACGATGGCTAGTGAACAGTACGAATGCGCCACCCTGTGACGCCTCGATCAGAGGTAATGCGGTCGCGATGACGGCATCGGTGTAGCCGGGACTTGCCGGGTTCGGCAGACCAGGCGGCAAGTACAAGAGACTCTGGCGTGCGTAGTCAAAGGGACTCGCGATCTTCAGTTCCATGGCACCTGCGAATCCCAAACGGTGCGAGAAATGACTGAAATCATCTCCCACAGAAAGAGTCGCAGAGGTAAATATCCACGCGCAGCGTCGAGCGCGCACCAGCGTCTGGAAACGTTCCGCAATATCAAACGGCAGGAGGCTCAAGGCAAAGCCGCGCGGAGTCGTCTCCACCGTGCGTGCGCCGTCGGTCGTGTCGGCCGCTGCAATGCTCGCAAGCGCGTCCGCAAGGTCTCCGGCGCGCTCACCAAGTTGAGCGAGCGATGTTTGCGCAGCGGCGGCGCAAAGCTCAGTCTCAAGGCGATGCAAACACTGCGCCAGCTCCACGGCAGTGCCGGCAAACTCTCCCGGCACTTCCGACCAGGCCATTCGCGCGGCTACTCGCGGCAGCTCAATTGAGAGTGCCCGCACGCTCTCTTCGACGTCGTCCAGCACACGGTTGACTGCCGCGACTGCGCTCGGTGCCAAGCCATTGTCTTGCGCCGCAGCCGCTACTTCCGCTCGCACTGCCTTCAGCATGCTCTCAATCCGGCGGCTGCTCACGCTCGCGCCGAGAAACTGCGTGGCAAGGTCGGGCAGCTGGTGTGCTTCATCAAGAATGAGCGCGTCGGCCGACCCTAAGATGTCGCCGAACCCGTCCTCCTTAAGAACGAGGTCCGCAAGCAGCAGGTGATGATTGACGATGACGATATCGGCTTCCTGCGCGGCGCGCCGCGCGGCCGCAACGTGACACCGCTGAAACTCGCCGCAGTGGACGCCAAGACAGTTGTCACGTGTCGAGGTCACGGTGGGCCAGATCGGGTGCGAGTCGGAAAGGCCACGCACTTCAGCCAAATCCCCTGAGCGCGTGGTATGCGACCAACGGCGGACCCGCTCGAGTGCCCGGTCCGAACCCGCGTTACCGTCCAAGTCCAGCTGCGCTTGCGCTTGCGACAGGCGGTGATGGCACAGGTAGTTTGCCCGGCCCTTCAACACCGCGACGCGCGCGGGCCGACCGAGAGCGCCGGCGACGAGCGGCAGATCCTTGGCGAAGAGCTGATCCTGCAGAGCCCGCGTGCCGGTGGATATCAAGACGCGCGCTCCCGACAACAGTGCCGGCACCAGATAGGCGAATGTTTTACCGGTACCGGTACCCGCCTCGACGATCAAGGGGCTGTGGCTCTCGAGGGCGAGAGCGACGCGCTCGGCCATGTGTGCCTGCTGGCTGCGGGCCCGAAATCCGGGCAACGCGCCCTGCAGCGGCCCCTGGAGGCCGAAAATCTCTCTGAAATCAAACATAAGGATTCGCGATCGTGACGCGGCTCGCCCCGCCGGGCGGCACAAGCGATGCACGCTACCGTGCCCAAGCCCGTCGTGTCGAGACCCGCTCTGGCGCCTGCGTGAGGCTTTGTGTTCAGGCGGGCTATAATTCGCATTGCACTTTAAGGATTCTCCTACATGGCTACCGCACTGCACCTTAGCGCCTCGCTTGCCGGTATCAGCCCGGAAGTTCGTGCGTGGGTGAAGTCGGTGAGCGAGCTGACGCGGCCGCGCGCCGTACATTGGTGCGACGGCTCGGAGGCGGAGGTGCGGGAGCTCACCGCACGCCTGGTGCGCGAGGGCGAACTGCACACGTTGAATGCGGATGAGTTTCCCGGTTGCTACCTGTATAGATCCGATCCCAACGATGTAGCGCGCGTCGAACACGTCACCTACATCTGCGCGCGTTCAGAGAACGACGCCGGCCCCAATAATCATTGGATGGCGCCCAATGAGGCGCACGCAAAAATGCGCGCCCTCTTCAACGGCTGCATGCGCGAGCGCACGCTATATGTCATTCCCTACTGCATGGGCCCGCTCGATTCCCCGTACGCGCGCTGCGGTGTGGAAATTACCGACAGCCCCTATGTCGTCCTCAATATGGCGATCATGACGCGCAGCGGTCGCGCGGCGCTTGAGCGTATCGCGCGCGACGGTAAATTCGTGCGCGGCCTGCACTCCATCGGAGAGCTCGACCCGACGCGGCGCTTCATCATGCATTACCCCGAAGAGCTCGGTATCGAAAGCTTCGGCTCAGGCTACGGAGGCAATGCGCTTCTCGGCAAGAAGTGCCATGCGCTACGCATCGCAAGCTGGCAGGCGCGCGAGGAGGGCTGGCTCGCCGAACACATGCTGATCGTCGGCCTGACAAACCCCAAGGGAGAAACGCATTACGTCGCCGCGGCTTTTCCTTCGGCCTGTGGCAAGACCAATCTCGCCATGCTGATCCCGCCGGATTCCATGCCCGGCTGGACGATCGAAACCGTGGGCGAGGACATTGCCTGGCTGCACCCGGGTCCGGATGGCAGGCTTTGGGCCATCAACCCCGAAGCCGGATATTTCGGCGTCGTACCGGGCACTAATCGCGCAACCAATCGCAATGCCTTCGACATGATCCGGCACAACACGCTGTTCACTAACGTTGCGCTGACGGCGGATGATGAGCCTTGGTGGGAAGGCCGCAAGAAGTTTGCGCCGGCCTTCGATTGGCAAGGCCAGCCCTACGATCCGAAGAACGGTCCGGCGGCGCATCCAAACTCACGCTTTACGGTTTCCGCCAAGAACAATCCCATCTATTCCGCACGCGCCGAAGATCCGCGCGGCGTACCAATTACTGCGCTCGTGTTCGGCGGACGCCGACGCGAAGTCGCACCGCTCGTGTACGAGGCCCGTGATTGGAAGCACGGCGTGCTGGTCGGCGCTTCGGTCGCTTCGGAAACCACCGCCGCGGCTGTCGGCAAGACGGGTGTGGTGCGCCGCGATCCGATGGCGATGCTGCCTTTCTGCGGCTACAGCTTCGCCGACTACTGGCGTCATTGGCTTGACGTCGGTGCAAAGCTCTCGCGAGCGCCGAAGATCTATCACGTCAACTGGTTCCGGCGCGATCCGCAGGGAAACTTTCTGTGGCCAGGCTACGGCGAGAACCTGCGGGTGCTGGCATGGATGCTGGACCGCTCTACAGTCGGCGCCGGTGCCGTCGAGACTCCCATCGGATCGTTGCCCCGACCCGAGGACCTCAACATGAATGGGCTCAGCGTCAGTCCCGAGTCGCTGGCCACGCTCTTGGGAGTCGATGCCCCGCTGTGGCGCAAGGAAATGGCAGAAATCGCTGCGTATTTCGCGCCTTTCGGCACGCGCCTTCCGGATGAGCTCCTGCAGGAGCTCGCAATCACGCAAAAACGCCTCGGCTAGCTGTTAGCCTTCCTCGCATTCGAAGCGGATCGTCTGCGGAGATAGGTCGTCGGGCAAGCGGCCGAGGCCGATCAATCCCGCCCCTTTGATCTGCAGGCTGTCGCGGCGCACGAAGGCGTCCTCCTCGCCCGCGGCCTGCACAAAGGTGCCGTTGGTGCTCTGATCGACCAAGACGAACTTGTTGCGGTTAATCTCGATGCGCGCGTGGAGCCGTGAAATGAGGCTGCCCTTGATCACGAGATCATTGTCCTCGGCGCGGCCGATCGCGATATTGGGGCGCTCATCATCGACAACCAGTTCGCGATCCTGACAGCGCAAACGCAGGCGCATCGTGCGATCGCCGCGAGACGCGAGCGCGATCTCGGGCACCATGCTCGTGACGTCCTCCTTCTGCCACAGCACCTCGTACAAGGCGACCTCTGCGCCCTGCCCCTTAAGCGTCGCCACGTCGATCTGCCGCACCGACGCGCGCCATTCCGGAGAGAGTCGTTCGACGATCGCGGTGGTAGTGATAATCTGGCCTGACTTTGCCTGACTCGTCATGCGGTTCGCGGTGTGCACGGTCGACCCAAACACGTCTCGATTCTCGAGCACTACGGGGCCGAAATGCGAGCCGACCCGAATTGCAACCGGCTGGCCATCGGCGCTCAACTCCGTGTGCGCCGTGATTTGCTGCTGCATCTGGGCCGCAGCGTTCAAGGCATCGTCCGCCGTCGGGAACGTTGCCATGATCTCATCGCCCATGGTCTTGATCACTGTGCCGTGGTGCAGCTCGGTCGCCGAGCGCATCACCTCGATGCAGATCGCAACCATGTCGCGTGCGCGCGCCTCACCCATCGCCTCGTACAGCCGTGTCGAGCCGACGACGTCAGCGAACAGAATGGCAAGCTCGATGTCTTTTCCCATGCGACAAGTCCAAGCAAACGGTCAATGCCGGCGTACGGCGCCGCAGCGACTCGTTGAGTGATTATACGCGACTACCTCGGGCCCGGTAGCGCACTGCCGCTATTAGCGGGCAGGCAAAGGCACGAACGAGCGGCCTGCTGCGCGCAGCAGCTGCGCGTTGGCCCCAGGCGCATGCGCAGTGTGGCTCAAGATCCGGCGGAATTCGCGCGCGCCGGGCTCGCCGGCGTAAAGCCCCAACATATGCCGCGTGATTGCGGCCAGGCGCGTGCCTTGCGCCAACTCCCGCTCCGCATAGCGCGCCATGCGCTCGAGAATCGCGCCGCGGTCCACAATCGGCCGCAGGTCCTCGGGATGCAAAGCAAGATGCAACTTTGCGAGCACGAACGGATGGTGGTAGGCCTCGCGGCCGAGCATCACCCCGTCGCTCCAGGTGAGCGCATCGAGCACCGCGGCGCTATCGACGAAACCGCCGTTGACGACAATGGGCAGCGCCGGAAACTCACGCTTAAGCTGTCGCACGACGTCATACCTAAGCGGCGGAATGGCGCGATTCTCCTTGGGCGATAAGCCGCCGAGCACCGCCTTACGTGCGTGCACGACCGCGCGGGCGCAGCCGGCATCGGCAATGGCCGCAACGAATTGCCGCAGGTTGTCGAACTCACTCTCATTGAAATCCACGATTAAGCCGAGCGCTTCGCGCTCCTTGCGCTCGACGACGCCAATGCGCATCTTTACCGTCACCGGCACGCGCACTCGCGCGCGCATCGCCGCAACACAGTCTGCAACGCGTGCGGGCTCGCGCATCAGGCAGGCCCCAAATGCACCGCTCGCCACGCGATCACTCGGACAACCACAGTTCAAGTTGATCTCGCAGTAGCCTGCATCCTCGCCGGCCACAGCCGCCTCCGCCAATTGCTCGGGCTCGCTTCCGCCGAGCTGCAGTGCGACTGGATGCTCTTCAGGATCAAACGCGAGGAGCCGCTGCCGGTTGCCGCGCAGAATCGCCGCCGCAGTAATCATCTCTGTATAGAGCAGAACATCCGGCGAGAAGCCGCGCAGGAAATAACGGCAATGGCGGTCCGTCCAATCCATCATGGGGGCGACTGAGATCCGGCGATCAATGAATGCGCTGCTTTTC
>DAITPA010000046.1:0-14710 GCA_036833805.1 Steroidobacteraceae bacterium
CACTAGCTAGACGGCTTCGCGCCCGTCCCTTTCCGCCTAGCTACAGCGATAGGCGAGATCCCACACCGCGTGCCCCAAGCGCTCGCCGCGCGCCTCGAAACGGGTCCGCGCGCGCTCCGCCGGTCGCGGCATGAAGCGCCCGGGCGCCGCAAGATTCGCAAGCGTCGGCACGGCATCGAGCACCTCGAGCATCTGTTCGGCATAAGGCTGCCAATCGGTCGCGAGTCGCAGTACGCCTCCGGGCTTAAGGCGTTGGGCCAGCATTGCGACGAATGCTGATTGAATGAGGCGGCGTTTGTGATGACGCGTCTTCGGCCAGGGATCCGGAAATAGAATGAGTACTTCATCAAACGAGCGCGGCGGAATCTGCTCCTCGAGCACTGCGACGGCGTCATGGCACACGACGCGCAGATTGCTAAGTCCGTGCTCCTCGATCGTGAGCAGCAATCGCCCGACTCCCGGTCGATGCACCTCGACGCCGAGGTAATCCCGCTCCGGGTGCAAAGCGGCGAGCGCCGCCAGATGAGCGCCATTGCCGAAGCCGATCTCGACAACGCGCGCTGCGCGCCGGCCGAAGAGCGCATCAAGATCCACAACCTTGCCGTCGAAAGCGACGCCGTACTTCGGCCACAACTCAGTCAGGGCGCGCCGTTGCGCATCCGTCAAGCGTCCCGCCCGGGTGACGAATGAGCGCACCGCCCGCGGGTGTTGAGTTTGAGTAGGCTTATTCATCCGCGAAAGGCAAAGGCTTGCGTCGTGCCCGCGGCGTCGAATGCCATGACTTGCAAGCAGCTGCACTATCGTAACATTGACGATCGCACGGCAGCGGATGGCGAGCTCATGAACGGACAATTCCCGATGTCGAACCTGATCTTCGGGATGTGGCTTACGTGGGGTCTCTACTGGGCGGTTTCCGCGCGTGACGTCAAGCGAAGCGTGCGGCGTGAAGTACTCGCCTCACGCGCCACGCACTTGGTGCCGCTCATCGCGGGCGCGCTGTTAGTCGCGCTGCCGCAGGTTCCGTCTGCGCTGTTTGCGACCCGCATCTTGCCTGCGACAATTGCAACGTATTGGATAGGTGTGGCGACCGTGTTCGTGGGGCTTGCCTTTGCGGTATGGGCGCGTCGTCATATCGGCACCAATTGGAGCGGTACGGTCACCGTGAAGGAAGATCACGCTCTCGTGCGCACGGGGCCGTATGCCCTCGTGCGGCATCCGATCTACACCGGGCTGTTGCTCGCGATCCTTGGCAGCGGGGTTGCGCGCGGCGAGCTGCGCGGTGTCTGGGCGTTTGCGCTCTGCACAATTTCTTTCGCGGTCAAACTGCGCCTCGAAGAGCGCTGGATGCGGCAGGCGTTCGGCGAAGAATACGCACGTTACAGCGCCGAGGTTCCGGCACTCATCCCTTTATGGCCGCGTTGAGCCCCGAAAACTCCTGCGTTCCTTTCGCGGCAGGTGAGTAATAGAATTCAGCACGCGGCGGGTGTCGTCTAGTGGCAAGACATGAGCCTCCCATGCTCAGAACGAGGGTTCGATTCCCTTCACCCGCTCCAACTTCGATGCGCCAGCGAGCGCTCCGCCGTCGCGGCAATCGCATGTAAAGCCCGCTGAAAGACTCAGTTCCGCTTGGAGATTGGCGCACCGTTGAGCTGCTCTTGCGCTTGCGGGAGCAAGCGCGCAAACAACGCCGCCCACTTTCTCTGACCGGCTTGCTCCGCGATGAGGTCTTGGCGGATTTCAAGCTCGACATGCGGCAAGCCGCGCTTTTCACCATGTACGGGAATCGCGTAATCGGATGCGTCGGATACGCTGTAAGGCTCGTTGTCGCCGACGACGAGACCTGCCTCACGCTGCAGAAGCTCGAGCAGTATATGGGCGAAGCGCGGGTCGCGGTTGTAGAGCACGCCGACATGCCAGCAGCGCGCCATACTCTTGAACACGGGCGTGAAACTGTGCACGGAAACGAGGGTTGTCGGCCGCCCGGAGTCGCGCCGCCGATCGAGCTCCATCGCGATCCGATTGTGATAGGGATCAAATATTTCGCGAATACGCGCAAGCTTTTGACGTTCGCTCAGGCCGACATTTCCCGGCACCGACGTCAATTCGCTGACGCTCACGATGGAGGTTTCCGCCAACGGCGCGCGGTTGCAGTCGACAATCAGGCGGGAGTAGTTCTGCCGAATGACAAAGGCATCGAGCGCATTGGCGATCATCTCGGCGAGCGCTCCGGAGCCGATATCCCAGGCGATGTGCCGCTCGCAGTCGGCATCCGCAAGTCCGAGCTGGCCGGCTCGCCGCGGCATGTGCTTGCCGGCGTGATCCGCGACGAGCAAGAACGGCGATTGGCCGTTTTCGTTAGTGACTGTGAAAGCCGGCGGGTCGTCAGGCGTGAGAAGAGTGTCCGGCGTCTCGTTCATCTGCACTCGCCCTCGGTAAATTAGGAAAGCCAGAGGATCATTTTCATCTTCTATTCTGGCATAAGAAATGCATACCACGTTCAGCCTAATTACGGAGCTGCGATGAGGATTTTGTCGGTCCGGCATATCACAACATATCGCTACAAGCAGCCCGTTGGCTTTGGCGAGCATCGAATGATGTTGTGTCCTCGCGAAGATCATGAGCAACGCTTGCTCGAATTAGAGCTGGAGATTACTCCCAAGCCAACTCTCCTGCGGCGCAGCCGCGATGTCTTCGGCATCCCAATAGCCAGCGCACACTTTTCCGGCCGCGCCGCGACCCTGCGCTTCGAGAGCCGCTTTCGTCTCGAACATTCGCCGAGCGAATTTGTCGATGCCGATATCGAGGGTTATGCGCGCAACTGTCCGTTTGTCTACGCGGCGCATGACATGCCGCACCTCACGCCGTGCATCGAACGTGACTCTTCGGACCCGGAACACGAGGTAGACGAGTGGGCGCAGGAGTTTTTGCGCAGCGGCGGGTCGACCACTACGCGCGCCTTTCTTGAAGGCCTGGCGCGCAGCATCCACAAGACATTCGCCTATAAGGCGCGGCATGAAAGAGGAATTCAGGACGCGCTCGTCACGCTCAAAAGCGGCAGCGGCAGCTGTCGTGATTTGGCGATATTCATGATTGAAGCGGCGCGTTCGCTGGGAATGGCGGCGTGCTTTGTATCTGGCTATTTGCATGTGCGGGCCGCTAGCGAGAGTCATAGCCGCGGCGGCAACACGCATGCCTGGGTTCAGGTCTAGATGCCGGGCAGTGGCTGGGTCGACTTTGATCGGTCATCCGGGATTGCCGGCAACCGCGACCTGGTGCGCGTGGCGGTGGCGCGCGCTCCATCGCAGGCGATTCCACTGTCCGGTGTTTGGATCGGCTGCCCCGCGGACAATTTGGGGATGACGGTCGAGGTTCGCGTCAGCACGGAAGATGCGCAGGAATCCGAGCGCATGGCAGCGCAAGCCTGAAGTTGACTGCAAGGTTGTCGCGAAACAGAAGGCTTTTGCCTGCCGCGCTGCATGCAGACAGGATCTAAGCGCGGGGAACTTAGGCGGCTGTGCTAAGTTTCAGTGTGCCTAATCCCAAGGTCCAATAAAAAGGCGACCCATTGTGAAAATCAAAGTGGGCTACGAGCTGATCTACGAATGTCCGCGGCCGACGCCGATGATGTTGGTGCTGAACGTCCACTATACGCGCACATCCGACCTCCTCGTCCCGGACAACGTCACCACCGACCCGACCGTTCCGATAGCCTTCTATCGCGACAGCTTCGGCAACTGGTGCACCCGGCTCGTTGCCCCCGTGGGCCAGCTCAAGATTGCCAGCACCGCCATCGTCAAGGACACAGGCGAGCCGGATGCCGTCGTACCCTCTGCGCAGCAGCATCCCGTCCAGGATCTGCCGGAAGAGGCGCTGGTGTTTCTCTTGGCGAGCCGCTATTGCGACACCGAAAGACTGACGCAGATTGCCTGGAACATGTTCGGCTGGACCGAACCGGGCTGGGCGCGCGTGCAGGCGATCTGCGATTTCGTCCACGGCCACATCTCTTTCGGCTACGAGCACGCGAGCCACATGAGAACCGCCTGGGATACGTATCACGAGCGGCGCGGCGTGTGCCGCGATTTCGCACATCTTGCGATTGCCCTATGCCGGTGCATGAATATTCCGGCGCGCTATTGCACCGGGTATTTAGGCGATATGGGCATACCGCCGCCCTACGGTCCGATGGACTTCGCCGCCTGGTTTGAGGCGTATCTCGGCGGGCACTGGTATACGTTCGATCCCAGAAATCACATACCGCGGATCGGGCGCGTGCTGATGGCAAGAGGCCGGGATGCGATCGATGTCGCGATAACCACCACCTTCGGGCCCAACACGCTCGTCGGCTTCCAGGTCTGGTGCGACGAAGTGCCGTGAGTTCGACACCCTGACGCTGTCGGCACAAGAGCCGCCGCACCGTCAGCGCCCTTAGCCCGAAGGGGCGTCCGAGAACAGTGGCATCGTCGGCCGCTCATCGCTTACCCATTGCACCTGACTGTGTCCGCCGGCTGCTGAGCGCGGCGGAAAATACGTCTGCGCGATCCCCTCGTGCACCACGATGATGTGCAGCTGCAACCGATCGATGAACTCGTGCAGGCCGGGCTGATCGAGCGTCGCAAGTGTCTGATTGGCGAGAAACCTGCAGGCTCCTTCAAGAACCCCCAACACGCCGGCGCTGCGCGGCAGCGCGCGTAGAGACTGCTCGACCTCTTTCAGACAGAACAGACACGCGCGTGGGAAGTGACGGTCCCGCAGAACGAATTCGAGCACGGCTGAGCGGCTGACGCGGGTGCGCTGGCTCAAGCGGTACATCTGATAGCCGGACATCGATTTTAGGAGGTTCAACCACTGGATCGTGTCAAACGGCCGGAATCCGGGCGCATCCGCGCGCAAGAGCTGCGCAGAGCGCACATCAATGATACGGCTCGTCATGTCGGCGCGCTCCAGATTGCGGCCGAGCATCAACAGCGTGAAAGCATCATTGCGGCTCATCGTGCCTTCAAGTTCGCCGGTCAGCGTCTGCATGGCGCGGATGATGCGCTGCAGGAAGGCGAAGCGGGTGCGCTTGCCCAACGCGGTCGGCAACTCCTCTTTGATCTCCATGAAGAGCTCATTCATGTGCTCCCAAACTTCGTTCGGCAGAACATCACGCAGCGTGCGGGCGTTCTCGCGTGCGGAACGCACCGATGCGAGGATCGAGCCGGGGTTATCGAGATCGGAAATCAGAAAGTGCACGATGTCGCGCTCTTCGGCGCGCTTTTCGCGCGCATCAAAGAGCTCGCGGTTGCCGGTGATGTCGATGAGCGCGAGCCACCCAGGCCGGTATTCGGGCGGCAGGTCCAGGAGCAGATTTGCGTTGACGTTGACTAGGCGCGCAGTGTTCTCGGCGCGCTCGAGGTAGCGTGCCAGCCAGTAGACATTCTCAGCGACGCGCGACAGCACGCGTTAGGCCTCCATGTCGACGATCCAGGTGTCCTTGCTGCCGCCGCCCTGCGAGGAATTGACCACGAGCGAGCCTTCACGCAGGGCAACGCGGGTGAGTCCTCCGGTTGTGACGTAGGTCTTGGGACCACTCAGTATAAAGGGACGCAGATCCACATGGCGCGGCTCGATACGGTCAGCAACGAAGGTCGGCACGGTGGACAGCGATATCACCGGCTGCGCAATGAAATTGCGAGGCGCGGCTTTCAACTGCGTGGCGAACAGATTCCTTTCGCGCTGGCTCGCCGCCGGACCCATCAACATTCCGTAGCCACCCGAGCCGTCTACGGGTTTGACGACCAGCGAATCCAAGTGATGCAGAACGTGCTCAAGCTGATCACGCTCCGCACAGCGGTACGAAGGCACGTTTGGCAGAATCGGATCCTCGTCGAGATAGTAGCGAATCATGTCGGGCACGTAGGTGTAGACGAGCTTGTCATCCGCAACCCCGGCGCCGGGTGCATTGGCGAGCGCGACGTTGCCTTTGGCCCACGCACGCATGAGTCCCGGCACGCCGAGCGTCGAGTCGGCGCGAAAGGATTCCGGATCGAGGAAGTCATCGTCGATCCGCCGGTAGATCACGTCCACCCGCCTCCAGCCGTGGATCGTCTGCATGTACACGCAGTCATCATCCTGCACGGCAAGATCGCGACCCTCGACGAGTTCACAGCCCATCTGTCGCGCAAGATACGAATGTTCAAAGTATGCAGAGTTGTAGATGCCCGGCGTCAGCACCACGACCTCCGGCAGCCGCTCGCGCCGCGGCGATAGCGCCACCAGCATTTCGTGCAGCTGCGAGGGGTAATCATCAACTGGAAGGATCGCCGTGGTCTCGAACAGCTCCGGAAGCACGCGCTTCACAACCTGCCGGTTCTCGATCATGTAGGAAACACCGGAAGGTACGCGCAGGTTGTCCTCGAGCACGTACACCGTGCCGTCTTTGTCGCGCACCAGATCTGAGCCGCAGATGTGCGCCCAGCAGCCCTGCGGCGGATTGATACCGACGCAGTTCGGCCGGAAGTTCTTCGAGGACGCGATAATCGCGTGCGGAAACACGCCGTCCTTGACGATGCGCTGCTCATGATAGACATCGTTGATAAAGAGATTGAGTGCGGCGACGCGCTGTTTAAGTCCCGCCGCGATCCGCTGCCACTCCTTCGCGGAAATGATGCGCGGGATGATGTCGAGCGGCCAGGCGCGATCGATCGAACCGTCCTGCTGGTGATACACGGTGAAGGTCACGCCCATCACCTTGATGGCAAGCTCCGCGGCCTGCTGCCGCACGCCAATCTCTTCGCTGCCGAGCTCCGAGAGGTGACGTATAAGCGCCCGACCGGCGACACGCGCGCCGCCTCCCGGGCCGATCAGCTCGTCATGCAGGCCGGATGCGCAGTAGCTGGTCCAATCGATGCTCATCAGCGCTCTTATCGGGCGTGGGCCGGAACATCTGGCACTCTGCTGAACATACTAGCCCAGTTCGGCGCCGAATCGAGGGTCGTTCCATATGACCCGCTTTGGTGCCGCGCGGCCCGCAAATGGTGCAGCGGCCGAGGCGCTCGGCGCGCCGTCCCGATCCCCGGCGGCATCCGTATAATGCCGGCCCGTGTCGATCCATGTTGCGCTCAATCACGTTACGCATTACCGGTATGACCGGCGCGTGGCCTTGAGTGCGCACGTGGTGCGCCTGCGGCCGGCCCCGCATTCGCGCACGCGAATTCTGTCCTATTCGATGCGCGTCGAGCCCGCCCGGCACTTCACCAACTGGCAGCAGGATCCGGAATCCAATTATCTCGCGCGTGTGGTGTTTCCGGACAAGACCGAAGCGCTGCGCATCGAAGTCGATCTGATCGCCGAGATGGCGGTGCTCAATCCCTTCGACTTCTTTCTCGAGCCGCACGCCGAGCAGTTTCCATTCGCCTACAGCGCGGAGGAACAGAACGAGCTTGCGCCGTACCTCAAGAAGGCGCCCGCGAGCGCGCGTTTTGCCGAGTACCTGGCTGCCATCCCCCGTGTCCCCGTCGGCACTGCAGATTTTCTCGTTGATTTGAATGGGCGTTTGGCGCGCGATGTGCGCTATCTGATTCGACTTGAGCCGGGCGTGCAGACGCCTGACGAGACGCTCTCGATCGCTGCGGGATCGTGCCGTGATTCGGCCTGGCTTCTCGTGCAGCTGCTGCGGAACCTGGGGCTCGCCGCGCGGTTCGCGTCGGGCTATCTCATTCAGCTCGCGGCCGATGTGAAGTCGCTTGATGGGCCCGCAGGTCCGAGCGCCGATTTTGCAGACCTGCATGCCTGGTGCGAGGTGTATCTGCCCGGTGCCGGCTGGATCGGTCTTGATCCGACTTCGGGCCTCCTTGCCGGCGAGGGCCACATTCCGCTTGCCTGTACGCCTGAGCCGCAGGCGGCGGCGCCGGTCAGCGGATTGGTCGAAACCTGCGTGGTTAAGTTCGAGCACTCGCTCAACGTGGAGCGCGTCTGGGAGGCACCCCGCGTCACGAAGCCCTACACCGAAGAACAGTGGCAAGAGATCGAGCTTCTGGGTCACGCGATCGACGAGGATCTCACCAAGCTTGATGTGCGCCTTACGATGGGCGGCGAACCGACGTTCGTCTCGGTCGATGATCCGGATGGTGCGCAGTGGAATACCGCCGCGCTCGGGGACGATAAGCGCAGGCTCGCGGTTGATCTTTATCAGAAGCTGCGTGAGCGCTACGCCGCGACGGGCCTTGTCCATTTTGGGCAGGGTAAATGGTATCCGGGCGAGCAGCTGCCGCGCTGGTCGCTGAACGCCTTCTGGCGCGGCGACGGCGAGCCCGTCTGGTGCAATCAGGCGCTGGTGGCCGATGAGACCGTCGACTACGGCGCGAGCGCGCAGAGCGCACGCCAATTTCTCGAAACTTTCGCTTGCAAGCTTAGGCTGTCGCCCGAGTCTGTGTTCGCGACCTTTGAGGACCCGTTTTACTACGAGTGGCGCGAGCGGCGTTTGCCCGCCAACGTCGACAGTAGCGATGCAAGGCTTGACGATGCACAGGAAGGCGCACGCCTTGCGCGCCTTGCCGACAAAGGACTCGAAAACGCTACCGGCTACGTCCTGCCGATCGCGCGCGATGCGGCGGAAAAGCATTGGCAGACGGGGGCGTGGTTCCTGCGCCGCGAGCGTTGCTATCTGTTGCCGGGCGACTCGCCCTTAGGGATGCGGCTGCCGCTTGATTCGCTGCCGTGGGCCGCGCCCGAGGACCGTCCGCAGCTGCCTGCACCGGATCCCAATCAGGCGTTTGCACCGCTGCCGGGGTATGCGACGATTCGTGAGCGCCTGGGTACGTCAACGGGACGATTGTCGGATTCACAGGCGTCACGGGCACCACGCGACCACGAGTCGGCGTACTGGATCGCGCGCACCGCGATCTGCGCTGAGCCCCGTCACGGCGTGCTCTACATCTTCATGCCGCCAACCGCGGCACTCGAGGATTATCTCGAACTCGTTGCCGCAGTCGAGGCCAGCGCCGCAGCCTTGTCGCAGCCGGTCGTCCTCGAGGGTTACGAGCCGCCGCGCGATCCACGCATCAGCAACTTCCGGGTGACGCCGGATCCGGGCGTCATTGAAGTCAACATTCACCCGGCCGCAAGCTGGGACGAGCTCGTGGATCGCACCACTCATCTCTATGCTTGCGCGCGTGCCTCGCGGCTCACATCCGAAAAATTCATGCTCGACGGGCGCCACACGGGCACGGGTGGCGGCAATCATTTTGTCATGGGCGGCGCGACAGCGGAGAATTCCCCGTTCCTGCGCCGTCCCGACTTATTGGCAAGCCTCGTTGCGTATTGGCACAATCATCCCTCGCTTTCATATTTGTTCTCCGGACTTTTCATCGGGCCCACATCGCAGGCACCGCGTGTCGACGAAGCGCGCAACGACTCGCTGAATGAGCTTGAGATCGCCTTGCGCCAATTGCCGCCGCCGGGCAAGGAGTGCCCGCCCTGGCTCGTCGATCGGCTGTTCCGCAATCTCCTCATCGACGTCACCGGCAATACTCATCGCGCCGAATTCTGCATCGACAAGCTGTATTCGCCCGATGGGCCGACCGGACGGCTGGGGCTCCTCGAGCTGCGCGCCTTTGAAATGCCGCCCCACGAGCGCATGAGCCTCACGCAGCAGCTTCTGTTGCGCTCGCTCGTGGCGCGTTTCTGGCAGACGCGCTATTCGCCCGCGCGGCTCGCGCGCTGGGGCACTGAACTGCACGATCGCTTCATGTTGCCGCACTTCATCGGTGAGGACTTTGCCGATGTGCTCGCGGAGCAGGATGCGGCAGGCTATCCACTCAAGGCCGAGTGGTTCGCGCCACATATGGAATTTCGCTTTCCGAAGTACGGTGATTTCGCTGCGCGCGGTGTGGCGGTTGAGCTGCGTCAGGCGCTCGAGCCCTGGCACGTCATGGGCGAGGAGGGCGCTGCCGGCGCCACCACGCGCTACGTCGACTCCTCGCTTGAACGCGTGCAGGTGAAGGTGGCGGGACTTGTGCCCGAGAGATACGTATTGGCATGCAACGGTCGGCCGATACCGCTACAACCCACGGGCACGGCGGGGCAGTTCGTCGGCGGCGTGCGCTACCGGGCCTGGCAGCCTTGGTCGGCGCTGCATCCGACGATCGGCGTGCACTCGCCACTGACCTTCGATCTCTACGATAGCTGGATGGGCCGCTCGCTCGGCGGCTGCCAGTACCACGTCATGCATCCGGGCGGCCGCAACTATACGACGTTTCCGGTGAATGCTTTCGAATCGGAAAGCCGGCGTCTGGCGCGCTTTTTTCGCATGGGCCACACGCCCGGGGAGCACCCGCTCGTGCCGGCTGCGGTGAGTCCTGATTTTCCCTGCACGCTCGACTTGCGCCGTACATGAAGAGCGAAGCCATGGGTGACAAGCGCGCGATCTCGCCAGAGTCCGGGGCCGAGGCGTGTCTTGCAAGCTACGCCCCTGATCCGCGCCGCTACGACGAACTTCTCGATGCACAGGGCGCCGTGCGTGCGCACTGGCGAGCGCTCGTTGAACGTCTGACCGCCAATAAGGCGCACGATGGCGCGCGCCGCGCGCTCGAACTCACGCGGCGCCTGATCGTCGAGAACGGCGTCGCCTACAACGTCTACTCCGATCCGCAGGGCGCCGACCGGCCGTGGGCACTCGATCCGTTACCCCTCGTTATCTCGCAGGATGAGTGGCGCGAGATTGAGAAAGGGGTTGTGCAGCGCGCGCGCGTGCTCGATGCGCTGCTTTGCGATCTATACGGCCCGCAACGCCTGCTCGCAGAAGGCTTGGTGCCGCCGGAGCTGCCGTTCGGGCACCCGAATTTTCTCTGGCCCTGTCATGGCCTTGTGCCGCGCGGCGCGAGCTGGCTGCATGTCTACGCCGCTGATCTTGCGCGCGCACCGGATGGCCACTGGTGGCTGCTCGCGGACCGAACCCAGTCGCCTTCCGGAGCAGGCTATGCGCTCGAGAATCGCGACATCATCGAGCAGGTTTTGCCGGTGGCGATTCGCGACCTGCGCGTGCGGCGCGTGCGCGCGTTCTTTGGCGAAATGCGCGAACGCCTGCGCAGCCTCTACGACGACAGTGCCAATCCGCTAGTCGTGATTCTCACGCCAGGTCCGTTCAACGAGACTTATTTCGAGCACGCGTATATGGCGCGCCAGCTCGGCTTGCCGCTCGTCGAGGGCCACGATCTCACGGTGCGCAACGAGATCGTCTATTTGAAGACGCTCGGCGGCTTGCGGCGGGTGCACACAATCCTGCGGCGCCTCGATGATGACTTTTGCGATCCGCTGGAACTGCGCGGCAATTCAGCCTTAGGCGTGCCCGGCCTCATCAGTGCGATCCGTGCACAGAACGTCGTCATCACGAATGCGCTCGGCACGGGCGTGCTCGAATCCGCGGCGTGGCTCGGATTTCTGCCGGGCGTCGCCGAGAGTCTTCTCGGTGAATCATTGCTGTTACCGGCGGTTGCGACCTGGTGGTGCGGCGAGAAACCGGCGCTCGACTACGTGCTCAGCAATCTCAATCGGCTTGTCGTCAAGCCCACCTATCCCAATCAGCGCTTCGAGCCGGTGTTTGGCAGCGACATCGACGGCGAGGAGCGCGCGGCGCTCATCCGGCGGCTCTCGGCGCGGCCCTACGCGTACGTCGCGCAGGAGCACATTCGTCTGTCGCAGGCGCCGGTATGGCGTTCGAACGGCACGCCCAATTTTGCAGCGCGGGCATTTACTATCCGCGTCTACGCTATTGCAACTCAAAGCGGCTTTCGCGTGCTGCCCGGCGGGCTCGCGCGCGTCGCCGCGGAGAATGACGTCGATGTGGTATCAACGCAGCGCGGCGGCGGCAGCAAGGACATCTGGGTGTTGTCAGACGGGGAGGATGAGCTCGCGGCGACCGGAAGACATCGTTTGCAGGCGTCGACGCGACCCGACGATGTGCCCTCGCGGCTTGTTGAGAATCTCTTCTGGCTCGGACGCTACACGGTGCGCTGTGCTGACAATGCGCGCCTCCTGCGCAGCACCGTGCGTGTGCGCGTCGACCGAGGCGTATGGATACACGCAGTGCGCATCTGCCACGGACTCGGCATCATCGCAAAGAATTCGCAGCCGGCCGAGGGTGCGCGCGACGCTGCTGATCCCTATGGCATCGCGTCCGACGTCAAACGCATCGCCTGGTGCGCCTCGCAAGTGCGCAGTCGTCTCTCGGCGCGCTACTGGCGCGCGGTGGTCGGGCTGCAGCGGCAGGTCCAGGAGGCGGCTGCGTCACGCGAACAACCACGCGAAGTGTTGGAGCGGCTCGCGCTGTCTCTAGCCGCCCTCGGCGGTTATGCCGCCGAGGACATGACGCACGATGAAGGCTGGCGCCTGTTGCGCATCGGACGGCGTATCGAGCGATTGCAGTTCGTGGCAGGCTTGCTGGCGCAGCATTTGGTTGCCGCTGCGGCGACGCGCCAGGGTCAGGTCGAATGGCTGCTCGATGTGTGCCACAGCATCAGCATCTACCGCTCACGTTATTTCGTGGCTCCTCGCCTGAGCTCGGCTCTCGACCTATTGGTGCGCGACGCTCATCATCCGGTGGCGCTTGCGTTTCAGTGCAACTCCATTGCGCGCGATCTGGATGAGCTCGCCGCATCATTGAAGATCAGCCACGATCCGGGCATGGAGACGCCCATCCCTGAGTTTACCGACGGCGATCTGCTTACACTTGAGAGTGACGGTGCTGAGGCGCAGGCTGCGCGACAAACTCTGGCAACGAAACTCAAAGCACTGCAAGCCGCCGGCGCGCAACTCTCGGACCGGCTTTCGATGCGGCATTTCTCGCACACCGGCGCTTCGCAGTCGGTGTGGACGTAAGGTTGCACGTGCGCTATCGCATCCATCATAGAACGGCCTACGAGTACGCAAGCGACGTGCTGCACGCTCATCACCTCCTGCACCTCGTGCCGCGTCCGGCGCCGTTCCAGCAGTGTCTGGAGCACACCATCAAAGTCGAGCCCGCGACGTTTCGTCGGCGCGACGAGATCGACGCCTTTGGCAATGCGCTGACGCACATCGAGTTTGAGCATCCGCACAGAAGGCTCGAAGTGGTGGCGCAGATGGACGTCGATGTGCACCCACGGCCGAAAATATCTTCCGACCACAGCACGCCGTGGGAGCGGCTCTGTGCCGATCTTTCTTATCACGGTGTCTGGCCGACGCGCGACAATCTTGAAGCGTGCCGCTTTCGGCATGAATCGCCGTACGTCAGAGTAAAGCAGGAATTCACGGACTACTCACAGGAGTGCTTTGCGCAGGACCGTCCGATCCTCGCGTGCGCCGATGCCCTGATGGTGAAGCTCCACCGCGACCTCAAATACGCGAAGGGGGAGACCACCGTGCGCACGCCGTTGCGGCAGATTCTGAAGAATCGTCGTGGCGTGTGTCAGGACTTCTCGCATCTCATGATCGCATGCCTGCGATCGCGCGGACTGGCCGCGCGCTACGTCAGCGGATATCTGCGCGCCGGGCCGATAAGGAGCGCGGAGCGGGCGGCGTCGCCGGCGGTCGGGGCCGGCGCTTCACACGCCTGGGTCGCGGTCTACACACCGCCGTTCGGCTGGCTCGAATTTGATCCCACCAATAATACGCGGGTGGGCACGGATCACGTCGCGGTTGCCTGGGGCCGCGATTTCGGCGATGTGTCGCCGCTGCACGGCGTCGTCCTGGGCGGTGCGACGCACGAGCTGTCGGTGTCGGTGAGCGTGGAGCCCATCATTCAGTAGTGACTGTCACATCAACCGACAGCGACAGAAACGAGTGCACCGGGCCGCTGAAGCTGCCCACGACCGGCACCGCCTGGGCCGCTTCGCGCGCCACCGCGACTCGCACTAGATTCCTGCCGCCCACCAGAGCGTTGGTCGGATCAAACTCCACCCAGCCCGCTCCGGGCAGAAAAACCTGCAGCCACGCGTGGGTTGCGCCCGTGCCGACCATGCCGCCGACGGCACCAACCAGGTACTCATCGTAGAGGTAGCCCGACACGAAGCGCGCCCCCAAGCCCAGCCCCCGCACCGCCTCCATCATGAAAACCGCGAAATCCCGACAGCTGCCACTGCCGAGCGCCAGCGTTTCAAGCGGCGACTGCACGCCCTCGCGCTCGCGAACAACGTATTGAAACTGCTCTTTGATCACCGACGTCATGGCAACCAGCGTATCGAAGGTGCCGCCGCCGGGCGTGCTATCGAGCACGCCCTTCACCCACTGGTCGATCCTGTGATCCGGATCCAGATAGTGGCGCTCCTTGGTCCGGCCCAAATCGAGTGCGTCATCGGCTGAGTAGCTGAACGGAAAACGTGCGGCGTAGGGCTCGACGACGATCGCCTCGGCGACGGATGGATAGTGCTTTGCGCGAAACGCGGATTCGAAGGTGAGCGTGTCGGCGCGCCGGTCGAAGGTCGCTATGGCGATCGAATTGCCGAACACATCGTGAATCCAGCGCAACGCGCTTGGCGCCGGATCGATGTGGATAGTGGTGTCGATGAGCCGCAGATCATGGCTGTCGCGCGGCCGGGACATCAGCCGATGTTCACCGAACTCGACGGGCTGCGAATAGCGATAGCACGTGCGGTGCTGGACATTGAGAATCGCCATCTGTGTTTACACCCTCAGCGTCTGGATGTCTGCGCAGACATCGGGCAACAATTGAACTTGCAGGCAAAAAAATTCGTGA
>DAITPA010000047.1:0-14466 GCA_036833805.1 Steroidobacteraceae bacterium
GGATTCTTCGCCAGATACTGCTGGTGATAATCCTCTGCATAATAAAACGTCGTGGCATCCAATATCTCAGTTGTAATGGCGCCCTTTGCCGACGCCCTGAGTCGCGTCTGGTACACGCGCTTCGACTCTTCAGCCTCCTCACGCTGCTCTTCGTTCATCACATAGATTGCGGAACGATACTGAGTGCCGGAGTCGTTGCCTTGACGCATACCCTGCGTCGGATTGTGAGATTCCCAAAAGACCTTAAGAAGTGCCTCATAGGAGGTGACGCTCGAGTCAAACACCACTCGCACGACTTCGGCGTGGCCGGTCATTCCTGAGCAGACCTCTTCGTAGGTGGGATTCGGTGTGTACCCGCCGGCGTAGCCTACCGCCGTGGAATACACCCCGGGCAGCTGCCAGAAAAGCTTTTCCGCCCCCCAGAAGCATCCAAGGCCGAACACGGCCTCGGAAAGTCCGGCGGGGAAAGGAGCAATGATGCGGTGGCCATTGACAAAGTGCGCCTCTGGAACCGCGAGCGGAGCGGCGCGTCCCGGCAGCGCCTCATTTGCGGACGGCATAGCTGATTTCTTGCGAAACAGTGCCATGTACTTCACCGTCAAGGAGAATGGGAAAGAGAGTGTGGGGACCCATGGCTGTCAACTCAAGCCTCTTGTACTCCCCGATTTTGCAAGTTAAGCGGGTCCCCGCTATAAGGACGTTGTTCCGACCGTGGATGGTGCCGCGCAGGAGCAGTATTTATGCCCGTTCTGTACAGGTCTTGTCTCGGGTGGGTTGTGCCGATTGTGACGCTGGTCGCGTGGCAGCTCGGCAGCGGTGGCGAGCTACAGGCCGACGCCCGCAGCGGCATCGTGCTCGGCGCAGGCAATCAGTCGTTTGCCGAGGGCTCGCTTGCCTTAGAGCAGGGTCGAGTCGCGGACGGCATCCGCCTGACTCTCGCGGGCTTGAAGGACGCCACTGACCCTTTTGAGACTGCGGCCGCTCATTCAAACCTCTGCGGCGGCTATGCGCTGCTGCGCGAATGGACGGAAGCACTTGCGCATTGCAATGCCGCCATAGCCCTCGATCCCACCAATTGGCACTCGTTTAACAACCGCGCGGCTGTGTTTGCGGGACGCGGCCAATACGCACTCGCGTTGGCGGATCTGCGCTCCGGGCTTGAGCTCGCGCCGCAATCAAGGACCCTTCTAAAGAGCCTGTCTGTCGTGGAACATAACCAGAAAGTGCTCACCAAGCACCAAGGCGCGCCGTTGCGATCCTGAGGAATTGTTTGTCTATGGGTATCAGTCAATCACAAAACCTGCGGGCGCCGCCGAATGAACGGTTGCAGCCCTTTGGCGTCCGCGTAAGTCTTCCGCTCGGCGATCCGATGCGTAAACTGTTAGGCCCGCAATGGCATCGGCTGCACTGGTATGCGACGCCGGACGAGCGCGATGCGGCGATTGCGCAAATGAGCCGGCGCCACGAATATTCCCGCGCGACGGATGTTCCCTCTCTCGTGTTTGAGAAGGTGGAGAAGCTCGCCGAAAGTCGCGGCCTGTAGCGCGACTAGAACGTGCGGCCGAGGAACAGATAGAAGTTGTGCGTGCCGCCGTCACCGAATCCGGTGCCGACATACACCGGGCCAATGAGCGTATCGAGCCCCAGAAATACGCTTGCATCCTTGTGAGCTGAGCCAAAGCTTGCGTCGCCGCGCTGCTGCCAGACGTTGCCGATTTCGAAAGAGGCGCCAAGGTAGGCCGGTACATCGAGAAATCCGGGCCCGCCGCGCCCGATCTGCCGATAGAAGAGCACGCGCGCGATCCCGTAGTTCGGCCCAATCAGTGAGTCCTGTTTGAGCCCCGATAGATTGTTGAAGCCGCCGAGAGTGAAGAGCTTGCGCACGTCCGTCCTCGAGCCATCGAGCGTCGTGCCCGCGGAGGTCCAGAACACCGCGGTCTGACGGCCAAAAGACTGCGCAGTCAAGTAATTAAAGGCGAGCCGGTCACCGTCCTGATTCGAACCCAGGCCGGTGCGATCCGCACGCCATTCGAACGAGGCGAGCTGCCCGACGCGCGGAAAATTAACATTATCCAAGGTGTCGTAGGACAAACGCACAAGGAATTCCTTCTCATCGAACGTGCCGGTGGTCAGCGTTGGCTCGCCGACGATCACGCTCGAATTACCCACATCGCGCACGAGCCCCGCGCGAATCTCACCCCAGTTGCCGTAATTCCTGCCGAAATCAAGTCCGTATTCGATAGTGCGCACGCGATATTCGGCTATGCGCCGCTGGTTCTGGAAGAGCGAAAGATTCTGCGCCTCGATCTGCGCGTGCGGTGCCAGAAAGTAAGGCGATGTCTGCGAGAACGGCAGCCACATCTCCGTTGATACCCTAGAGGTTTCGCCGATTTGCAGATCCCATAACCATTCGCCGCCCGCCTGGGTGAGCTCAGATTGGACGAAGCGCGCCGCGGCGTTGTAATTGGAGTTGCCCGCAAAGTCGTCCTGCAGATTAAGTCCAAAGCGCACGTAGTTCGGACCCCAGGAGTTGCGCCGTGCGCTCAGAGCAAGCCCGTAACGGCCGTCGTCGTCCTGCACTACTTGGTAGTCGATGCCTTCGAAGTTCTCACCGCCGTAGAATGAGGTCACGCGGCGCGCGAGAGCGCGCTGATCCGCAGGCGCCCCGATCTGATCATCGAATAGCTTGTGCAGGGACTCCGCATAACGCTCCGAGCCAAGTTCGATGCGCACAAATTCGACACGCGGCGGCGCTTGCCGCGCCGCGGCGCGCCGCTGCGCATAGCGCTCAAAGTTGTCGCGATCGACCGCGAGCGCTAGCAACTGGTCCTGCGACGCGAGCGCCGCCTGCTCGCCCGCCTCGACCGCGCGCGTAACGATACCAAAGTCGAAAGGCGAAAATTCGCCGAGCACGGGAGCGATGCGCACGTCGCTGCTCGAGAGACTCTCAAGCTGCCGCTGCTCATTGCGCCTGATGAGAATCGCGAGCATCTGATTCGAAATGACCGGCGCGCTGGTGAGTTTGTCGCGAGTCACGAGCGGTGTACTTACGTCGACGACAATCAGGATGTCGACGCCCATCGCGCGCGCCACATCGATCGGCAGATTCTCGGCAAGACCGCCATCGACGAGGAGACGGCCGTTGCGCTCGACCGGAGCAAATACGCCGGGCGCAGATAGGCTCGCACGCATCGCGCTCGCAAGATCGCCGTCGTGCATGACGACGGGATCGCCGGTCTCCAAGTCGGTTGCCACGGCACGAAAGCGCGTCGGCAACGCATCGAAGTCGGTGATCTGCGCGACCGGCAACGTCAAACGCCTGATGATCTGGCTGAGCTTCTGGCCCTGGATGAGCCCTTTGGGCAGCAGAAAGCGGCGGCTGCGCAAGCCAAGAGGAAAATTCACGAGAAAATTCTGATCTTCCTCCTTCCTGCGGAAGGTGAGATCAACACGTGACGGCCGATCGCGGAATGCATCCTGCCAATTCACCGACGTCATGATGGTCTCGATTTCACGTGCCGAGAAACCGCTGGCGTACAAGCCGCCCACGACCGCGCCCATGCTGGTGCCGGCGATAGCGTCGATGGGGACGTGCAGATCATCGAGGACCTTGAGCACGCCAATGTGTGCCGCGCCGCGTGCGCCACCGCCAGAGAGTACCAGCCCAATGCGCGGCCGAGCCGCGCTAGGCTGCTGCGTCGCTTGCTCGGCGGTAGTCTCGTGCCGGGCGAGCGCGGGGCTCGCACACACGAGGCATACGAGGGCCAAAAAGACGCCGCGAACTCCCAAGCGGGGCCGGACCAGCCGTGTTTGCTTCACTTTGTAAGAATACCAGCACGGCGTGTGCGCGGTGTCGTCGATGGCTGATAATGAAGCCATGGTCCGAACGTCGAGCGCCGCTGCGAACACGCACATTGTCGTGCAACGCAGGCGCATGGCGCTCGTGATGCTGATAGCTACGTTGGGCGCGACTGTGCGCGCACAAGCGCAGTCGCCCGCCGACAGTGACTGGGGCTACTACGGCGGGGACGCGCTCGGGCAGCACTATTCGAGTCTCGCGCAAATCGATCGTGGCAATGTCGCACATCTGAAGGTCGCCTGGATGTATCGCACCGGCGAGCTCGGCGCAGGTTTCGCGGCGGCGCAGCAGCTCGCATTCGAGGCAACGCCGGTGCTGGCATTCGGCCGGCTCTACCTTGCGACGCCGACGAACATTGTGCTCGCGCTCGATCCGGCAACCGGGCAGGAACTTTGGCGTTATAACGCGCATACCGATCGCAGCCGGAACTACGCGCAGGCGACGTCACGCGGCGTCAGCGTCTGGCAGGATCCAGATCCCCGTCTGGCCGGAATCTGCACGCGGCGCATCTTCACCGGTACTCTGGACGCGCGCCTCATCGCGCTCGACGCAACGACCGGTGTGCCCTGCATAGGCTTCGGTGTCGGCGGCGAAGTGGACTTGAGTCGCGGGCGCGGCCGCCGTGACACCGCCTACGGTCTCGTGACCTCGCCACCGGCACTTTTTGGCGGCCTCGTAATTGTCGGATCGGCCGGCGGCGATTCTGAAGGCAAGGATGTTGGACGTGGCATCGTGCGTGCCTTCGATGCGCGCACCGGAGCGCTGCGCTGGTCATTCAACACCTTGCCGGATTCACCTTCTCATGCGGCCGCCAGCAATTGGCGTGGAAGCGACGCTGCGAATGCGGGCGGCGGCAACCCTTGGCCTGTCATGTCGGTCGATGAGAATCGTGGATTGGTTTTCGTGGCGACCGGCTCCGCAAGCCCGAATTTCTATGGCGGCGGCCGCATTGGCAACGATGGTTTGGCAAACTCACTCATCGCTCTCGATGCGGCGGGCGGGCGGCTCGTGTGGCAGCAGCAGCTCGTGCATCATGATCTATGGAATTACGATCTTGCCGCTGAACCTGCACTTATTGACATTACAATGCACGGCGTACCGGTTTCGGCGGTCCTGCAAGCAACCAAGACCGGCATGCTGTTTGTCTTCGAGCGCGGTGCCGGCAAGCCCCTATCCGCGATTACCGAAGCACCCGTGCCGCAGAGCACTATCCCGGGCGAAGAGGCCTCGCCAACGCAACCATTCCCGGCGACGCCTGCGCTTATCGACCACCGTGCTCTGCGAGCATCGGACGCCTGGGGCATTACATTCTGGGATCGCGGCCGGTGCCGCGCCTTGATCGCAAAATACCGCAACGAAGGCATATTCACTCCGCCCGACATGCGCGGCACGATCGTCTCGCCGAGTTATCTCGGCGGCGTCAACTGGGGCGGCATTGCCTACGATGCGCGCCACCAGCAAGTATTCGCCGCAGTCAACCACCTGCCGATGGTCGTAACGTTGAATGCGCCGCACCAGCGGCCCGACATCAAACCGCTGCTCTCCCCGTGGGGCTTACCGTGCACAGCTCCACCCTGGGGTACGCTCGTAAGCGTCGATCTGCGCAAAAATCGCATCGCCTGGCAGGTGCCGCTCGGTTCAAGCGAAGCCATAACTCCATGGTTTGCGCCCATCCGCAACTTCGGCGCGCCAAACATGGGCGGTCCGATCGCAACCGCCGGCGATCTTGTCTTTGTCGCGGCGGCCACGGATAGCTATCTGCGCGCATTTGATATCGAGACGGGACGGGAACTCTGGAAGCATCGTTTGCCGGCTGGCGGTCAAGCTACGCCGATGACTTACCGTGCGGGCAAGGAGCAGCGCCAGTACCTCGTTATCGCCGCCGGCGGACACGGCGGCCTCGGCACTGCACGCGGCGATTACCTCATTGCCTTTGCATTGCCGAGCACAAGGCCCTGACGCCTCTGGATATGTGGAGATCCCCCATGCCGCCCAGTAAGCTTGCGACCTTTCACGGCGCGTGAGGCTTGCATGCCCTGGCTGACCATACTGTCGATTGCGATCCAAGTGCTGCTTATCATTCATTGCATCAAGACCGGGCGAAATCAGATCTGGATTTGGGTGCTCGCGCTTCTTTCTTTTGCCGGGGCTATCGCTTACGTGGCGGTCGAAGTCGTACCGGATTTGTTCCGCAGTCGAACCGCGCAACGCACCGCGCGCGGCGTCAAGAAAGCGCTCGATCCGAATGCGGACCTGCGCCGCTACGAAAGTGACGCCCGCGTGGCCGGCAATGTCGCAAGCCGTCAGCGCTACGCTGAAGCGCTCACCCGTGCGGGGCGCTACGACGAGGCGATCAGCACACACCGAGCGAACCTCAGCGGTTTGTACGAACATGATCCGGACATCATGTTGGGGCTCGCGCGCGCGCAATTTGGAAAAGGCGATGCCGCCGGCGCCCGCACCACTTTGGACGAGCTCATCCGAGCGAATCCGGAGTTCAAATCACCCGAAGGGCACCTCTTGTATGCACGCGCCCTGCAAGCTGAGGGCAACAAGGCCAAAGCACTCGAGGAATATCGCGTGGTCGCGCCTGGCTATCCAGGCGCCGAGGCGACGGCGCGCTTCGCGCAGCTGTTGGCAGCCGAGGATCAACTCGATGAAGCGAGAAAAATCGCGCGCGAACTTCTCGAGCAGGCTCGCATTGCGCCTGCGCACTATCGACGCGCGCAGAAAGAATGGCTCGATATCGCACAAAAGGTGGCGCAGGGCTAGGAACAGGAACCGCACGCGGCGGGCGCCTACGCACAAAAGCGCAAGCACCGTGAGGAGATCCATCGCGCCGCCACCGCCACCGCTTGCGGCCGCGGCGCTCGCAGGCGCCGGCGCGACCGTGACCTGTGCGGAACCGGTCTGCGTCTTCACGGCAACCGATACGGCCGTAACGGTCACTGCGAGCCGCGCCGACAGCGTTGTGGGCGGGGTATAAACGCCCGACGTTGAGATCGTACCCACAGCAGCATTGCCACCTGCGACGTTATTGACCTGCCAGGTCACTGCCGTGTCGGTGGTGTTGGTGACTGTCGCTGTGAAGGCCTGCGAGCTGGCACCCACCGTTAGGCTGGCGCTCGCCGGTGACACCGAGACGTCAACGGGCGAGGCGACTGCGACGGCGCTCGGGCAAGCTTTTGTGCCAGCGCTTGCGGGAGCGGTCGTGGTGGCGGCGTTCGAGCTCACTGTCACGTCGGCCGTATCCCGCCGGCCCGCATCATCTGTCACCGTGAGCCGCAGCGTGAACGAACCCGCCGAGGGCGCAACAACAACTGCCGTGTTGGTATTGGCGCCGGAAATTCCCGAAGTGGTGCCGTTCACGATCGACCAGGCATACGCGCCCACGGCGTGGTGACAGGCCGCGGTGCTGCCTGCGCCTTGCAATGTCACGTTCATCCCGGGCGCGATGCTCGACGCTACGGCGACCGCGGCGATCGGACGCAGCGCGGCGGTGACTGCGCCGGATGCATTGGCCATGCCGGCGCCACAGGTCATATTGTCCAACGTGCAGATGCATTCCACATCTTGCGTATTGTCACTCGGGCCTGTCGGAACATGGCAGGCCGGCGGCTGCGCGCCGGTAGCTCCGAGCGAGGTTTGCGGAAGAGGCCTCGAACCTTCCTGCATTCGCGCGATGAGCTCGCTCGATTTGAGATTGCCGTTCACAGCCAGCATCAGTGCGGCTATCCCCGACACGATCGGCGCCGAGAAGCTGGTGCCGAGGTTTGTCGTCGTCTGATCCGTGTAGCCGTTCGTCGTGGGCGTCGTGGTGCCGAGGTTATAGGTCGTATCGAGCGAGTAGACGCAGGCCGAGCCGGCCGTGATATTGACGCAATTGCCAGCGGGAGCGCCGAGCGCGATCTCGGGTCCGAGATTGCTGAAGCCCACTTTCGTGCCGGCATGACGCAGCCCTGCGATGGCCGCCACAGCCGGACAATTTGCCGGCGCGCTCACGGGACCGCCGTCATTGCCCGCAGACACGACGATCAATACGCCGCGCGCCGTCAACTGGCTGATGATTTCCTGATAGCTCTGCGGACAGCTGCCCGGCGCGCCGAAACTCAGGTTCTCGATGTTCGCAGGATACGGATTGTCCGGCACGCCCGCCACGTGAATGCCGCCTGCCCAGAGCATGGCTGCTTCGATATCAGAGTCCGTGCCGCCGCACTTGCCCAGCGCGCGCACCGGCAGAATCCAGCGGCTCCAGGTGAGGCCGGCAACACCGGTCGCGTTATTGGTGATCGCACCGAGCATGCCAACAACGCGCGTGCCGTGCCAGGAGCTATTGGCAACCGTGCAATCCTTGAATTCGGTCGTGCTCGTGTCGGCCATGCTGACCCAGTCGCCCGGGTCGGAAGCGTCTGCGTCGCGTCCATCGGCGTCATTGGCAGAGTTGACGTCGGACACGAAGTCGTAGCCCGGCAGCAGTCGGCCGCCATCGCCAGCGCCGCCGCGCAGCAGATCCGGATGGTCGAAGCGCACGCCGGTGTCGATGTCGGCAATCACGATACCGGTGCTGCCGGTCGTTACATTCCACGCGCTCTCGGCATCCACCGCGCTCGGTGTTGCGCTTGCGCTCTGCAGATACCACTGTCCGGCGTACAAAGGATCATCCGGTGCGGCCTGCGGGTAGCGGCGCTGGTCGGGCTCAGCATACTCAACAGCGTTGTCTGCACGCAGCCGTGCGAGCGTTGCCGCGAGCGACTCGCCGCCAACCGCGGGCTCCACTCGCATCACGTACAGGCGGGGCGCAATTTGATGCGACTGCCTGAGGACGAGGCCTGCGCGCCTCGCAAGCCGCCGGATCCGCGGCAGCACGAGCATGCGCGTCACTGCCTGGCTCAAGAGCGCGCAGCTTCACGATCACGCCTTGCACCGCCGGCTCGCCTTGAATCGTCGGGTGCGTTCGCACAGGGTTAAGCTCAGCGGAAGCCGCGAATGCGTCTGCGAGGACTGCGAGACCCAGACACACGATAAATCGCGAGCGACGCATGTTTTAGAAGCGGTACCGGAAGCCGTTGGTCTCAACAATACCCGAAACTACGCGCGCCGGCCGCTGTCGGCCGCAGCAGACGGCGCTAAGTTAAACGACGTATGACAGCCGTATGTTGGCTCTCAACCAGCAAGCGGCGCCGCCGGCACCTGCTGCGTGATGCAATGGATATTGCCGCCGCCGAGCAAGATCTCACGTGCCGCCACTCCCACGACACGATGCCGTGGAAATAACTGCTGCAAATGCGCCGCGGCGGCTTGATCGTGACGCGCATCGAGCAGCGGCATGACAATGCCGCCATTGGCAATGTAGAAGTTGATATAGCTTCCCGCGAGCCGATGCCCGGTGCGCCGCGGCGGCGTGCCGCGGCGCGTCTCGACACCGCGCGCCTCATGGGCGGTCATCGCAAGCGGCCCCGGCAGAGGAAGCTTTTGCACCTTGAAGCGTCGCCCACGGGCATCACGCGCATCGTGCAGGCGCTCCCAGGCATCACGAGAGATCGCGTACTGCGGATCGCGCCGATTTTCGGTCCACGCAAGGCACACCACACCGGGTCGGACGAAGCACGCTAGATTGTCGACATGGCCGTCGGTCTCGTCATTGAATACGCCCTTGCCAAGCCAGACGATCGTGCTCACGCCCAAGTAGGCTCGCAAGTGCGCCTCGATCTGCGCGCGCTTAAGCCGCGGATTGCGGTTGGCGTTGAGAAGACACTCTTCGGTGACGAGTGCGGTTCCGATGCCGTCAACGTGGACGGCCCCGCCTTCGTTGATGAACGGCGCACGGTAGCGATCGCGGCCTTCAATCTCGAGCACCTTGAGTGCTACGAGCTCATCCTGATCCCACGAAGAGTACAACCCTCCCTGCAAGCCTCCCCAAGCGTTGAAGCGCCAGTGCACGCCGCGCACGGCGCCGCGCTCATGGACAACGAAAGTCGGGCCGACGTCGCGCATCCATGAGTCGTCGTGCGACAGCTCGATAAGCCGCACCGTTTCGGGGAGCACCCGGCGCGCCGCCACAAAATAGGCCTGCGACACCCCCACCGTGACCGACTCGAAGCGGGCGATGGCCGTGGCAACGGTTACGAAGGCACGCTGCGCCGGTGCGGCTGCCCTGCGCCAGTTGTCCGGTCGCTCGGGCCAGAGCATCCAGCACCCGGCATGCGGCTCGAACTCCGCCGGCATCCTGAATCCATCGGCAGCCGGTGTGGTAGTGAGCGTATGAGTCATGGTCGCGTATTCTAGCCAAGCCGGCGACGGAAACTGCGTGCTAGGATTCGCGCCCAGCCGACGACACCTGCGCGGCAAGGGTTGCTCACGGGGTAAAGCATGACCACGGCCACAGCACCGCAAATCACCGCGCCCGCGGATGGCGCCAAGATGACCATCAAAAACGGACGGCTCGTCGTCCCGGACAATCCGATCGTTCCCTTTATCGAAGGCGACGGCACCGGGCCCGACATCTGGCGGGCCAGCGTGCGGGTCATGGATGCAGCCGTGCACAAGGCCTATGGCGGCCGTCGCAAAATCCGCTGGATGGAGGTTTACGCCGGCGAGAAATCGAACCGGCTTCTGCACACCTGGCTGCCGGATGAGACGGTGACCGCGTGCCGCGACTACCTGGTGTCGATCAAGGGTCCGCTCACGACTCCCATCGGCGGCGGTATCCGCTCGCTCAATGTGGCACTGCGGCAGCTTCTTGATCTGTACGTGTGCCTGCGGCCGGTACGCTGGTTCAAAGGCGTGCCCTCGCCGGTGAAGAACCCGCAAAAGATCGACATGGTGATCTTCCGCGAGAACACTGAGGACATCTACGTCGGCATTGAATTTGAGGCAGGCACGGAGGACAACAAGAAGTTTCTCGAACTCTTCAAGCAGGCCTTCCCCAAGGCCTACGCGAAAATCCGCTTTCCGCAGAGTTCCGGCATAGGCATCAAGCCGGTTTCCAAGGAGGGCTCCGAGCGGCTGATTCGCTCGGCTATCGAGTACGCGATTGCCAACAAGCGCAAGAGTGTGACTCTGGTACACAAAGGAAATATCCAGAAGTTCACGGAAGGCGCGTTCCGCAACTGGGGTTACCAGCTTGCCGAGCGCGAATTCGCGGCGCAAACGTACAGCTGGGAGCAATGGGAACGCAGCCGGGCCGCCAAGGGCGAGAAGGAGGCCAATGCCGAGATGGAGGCGGCAAAGAACAACGGCCGCGTCCTCATCAAGGACGCCATAGCCGACATCACCCTGCAGCAGGTGTTGACGCGTCCCGATGAATTCGACGTCATCGCCACTACGAACCTAAACGGTGACTACATCTCTGACGCGCTCGCAGCTCAAGTGGGCGGCATTGGCATCGCCCCCGGCGCCAACATCAACTACATGACCGGCCACGCCATATTCGAGGCGACCCACGGCACCGCACCCAAATACGCCAATCTCGACAAGGTGAATCCGGGCTCGGTGATCCTGTCCGGAGAGATGATGTTCCGCTACATGGGCTGGCTGGAAGCCGCAGATGCCATCATCACCGCCATGGACCGCACGATCGGCCAAAAGCACGTCACCTACGATTTCGCGCGCCAGATGCAAGGTGCAACCGAGGTCTCGACCAGCGCATTCGGAGATGCTTTGATCCGCAATCTTTGAAGGAGCGGCGATGGCATCCGCGAATGAGCCGGCGACGGATCCAGCCGAAGCCTGCGCGCGCCACATTGCGCGCGCGTTCGTCGACTACAACGCCGAATTCCGTTCCATTACGCGCCGCGCGCCGCTGCACTTTGACAGGCGCGACTGGAAGACGAGCCAACGCGATGCCGTCGAGCGCATCGAGCTGTATGACCGCTTCGTCAATCGTACGATCTTCGAGCTGCGCGCCAAGCTCGGCGCCGGCGCGCTCGACCGTCAGCTCTGGGCGCGCATCCGCCCGCATTTCGCCGCGCAGATCGCGGGCCTGGCGGATGAGGAGTTCACCAAGACCTTTTTCAGCTCCATCACGCGGAGACTCTTCGGGACTGTAGGTGTGGCTGCGGACATTGAATTCGTGGCGACCGATCTTGATCCGCTCGCCGGCATCACCTCTGCCGTAGTTACCGTCAGTTATGTCAATCGGGGTTCACTGCAGCTGCTGCTCGAGGATCTTCTCGGCGATCTGCCTTTCCGATCACCCTGGAGAGACTTTGACAACAGTGTCGCGCACCTAACTGCGGACATCAGTGCGCATCTGCACAGTATCGGCGAACAGCGCGCTGTGCAAAAAGTCGAGGTGATCGGCCCAGTTTTCTACCAACTCACGCGGGCCTACATCGTCGGACGCATCATGGGCCGCAAGTATCTCGTGCCGCTCGTCATTGCGCTCAAGAACACCGATGGCGGCATGCTGGTCGACGCAGTGATGCTCTCCGAAGACCAGGTGAGCATCGTATTCAGTTACACGCGTTCGTATTTTCACGTCGACCTAGACCGGGTGGCCGAAGCCGTCGTTTTCCTGAAGTCCATGTTGCCGCTGAAACCTGCGGGCGAGCTATTCACCGTTCTTGGGCGCGCGAAGCAGGGAAAGACGGAACGCTACCGCGAGCTGATGCGACATCTCGAACACGCCAGTGACCGTTTCGTTCATGCCCCGGGCGAGCGCGGACTCGTCATGGTGTGTTTCACACTGCCGTCGCACGACGTAGTCTTCAAGATCATCCGTGACCGCTTTGCCTATCCGAAAAATATTCTGCGCGAGGACGTCGTCGCGAAGTACCAGTTGGTCTTCAAGCACGACCGCGCCGGGCGCCTGGTTGACGCACAGGAGTTCAAGCGCCTGCGATTTCCGAAGGCGCGCTTTGCGCCGGAGTTGCTCGCAGAGCTCGCCGCCGAGACCGCGAGCACAGTGCATGTGGAAGGCGATGATCTTATCTTAGACCATCTTTATATCGAGCGACGCATGACGCCGCTCAACTTGTATCTATGTACCGCCGCGTCGCCGGCGGCGCAACTCGCGGTGCTCGACTACGGCCAGTGCATCCGCGATCTCGCCTACACCAACATCTTTGCCGGCGACCTTTTGCTCAAGAACTTCGGAGTCACGCGCCACGGACGCGTGATCTTTTACGACTATGACGAGCTTTGCCGGGTCACCGATTGTCATTTCCGCGATCTACCGCAGGCAATTCATCCCGAGGATGAGATGCGCGATGAGGCTTGGTTCTACGTCGCCGACAATGATGTATTTCCCGAAACGTTCATCAACTTCCTCGGCTTCGACGATACGCAGCGCGAAGCCTTCATGCGCGTGCACGGGGAAATTCTGGGCGCCGAATTCTGGCGCCATGTGCAGCAGCGGCTCAATGAGGGAGATGTGCTTGAAGTGCTGCCGTATCAGTCGCTGCGCGTGCGGACCGCGTCCAGCGCCTGAAGCAAGTCGGCAACTAGATCCTCTTCATCCTCAAGCCCGATCGACAAACGCACAGTGCCTTCAGTGACCGCGGAAATACGCAATTGCTCGGTGGTCAGATCCCGACCAACCATCATTTGCGGCGCGACCACCAGCGATTCAGTTGAACCCAGGCTCGCGCTCAAGGCGAAAAGCTCGAGGCTTTCAGCGAAGTGCCCGCCGGCCGCAAGGCCACCCGTCAAATCGACGCTTACGATGCTGCCGAACTCACGCATCTGGCGAGCTGCGAGCGCATGCTGCGGATGTTCGGGCAGCCCTGGATAGTGGACGCGCGCGACCAGCGGGTGGGACGCCAAGAGCCGCGCGATGCGCATGGCGCTTGAGCATTGCGCCGCGTAGCGGACGAAATAGGTCTTGAGGCCGCGCTGGATTAAAAAAGCCGAGTGCGGATCCAAGGCGCCGCCCAAGGCACCGAAATCCGTGCGCAGCAGCCGGATGAGTTCGGCACGCGCAATCACTGCGCCTCCCATGACATCGCCGGTACCGGAAGCATATTTCGTGAGACTGTGCACGAACACATCCACGTCATATTCACCATGCTGATGAAAGCCCGCAAAAGTGTTGTCCAGCACGCTGAGCGCGCCGTGCACCTGCGCCAAGTGGGTGATGGCTGCAATATCGGCGATCTTCGTGACCGGATTCGTAGGGCTTTCAAAAAACACAAGCCGCGTCGGCTGGGCCGCGAGCGCGCGCTCGATGCCGGAGAGATCTTCGATCGAGAGCATGCTGTGCGCCACACCGAAGCGGCTAAGGAGCCGACGGATGATATAGCGCGTCGGATTATAGGTCTCGATGAAGCACAGCACATGATCGCCCTGCTTCGTGAGCGCGAGTAGGGTCTGGGCCACCGCACCGACGCCGGTACTCGTCGTAAGGCAGTCGTCGCGACCTTGCAGCGCGGCGAGCGTCAGCTCAAGCTGACGCGTTGTGGGATTGGAATTACGCTGGTAGAAGAAACCCGGGCGCTCACCGCGCAGAAAGCGCATCGTCTGCGCGACATCGTCAAACTCAAACTTGACGTTCTGATAGATCGGCGCCCCGACAGGATGGTTGTCGGGCGCCATCTCCACCTTAGGCGGATGATTGACAAGTGTCGGCTTCTTCATTCTCGATCGAGCCTCTGCGCAAACGCAGCCAG
>DAITPA010000048.1:0-14256 GCA_036833805.1 Steroidobacteraceae bacterium
GGACATAGCCCTCTCAAGGCTAGTACGCGGGTTCGAATCCCGCTGGGAGCGCCATTAAATCAACAACTTACGGATTCGCTGATCAGCCGGCGCGAGAACACCTGCCAGTAGCCTTCTGAGACAGGCGTCGCGCACCGTACGCGGACTCGGCCGCGGAGCCGCCGGCAATGCTTACGAATTTCTGGTGTCGTGCTCAAGAGCGGTGAGCGGGTGCTGGAGCGTCCTGCCGCCCCCACCAGGCGGCTGCATACGCAGCTACAACGGGACCCTCAATTAGGGCCCCACCGGGCAAACCGGATCAGCCGCCTGAATCCGCAGCTAGAGCCTCTGGCTCCAAAGGCTCCCCAGTCAATGGTCTTGCAGACCTGCCGCTAAGATCGGGCGATCGCCTTGAGCTAGCAGGCGATCGGTTTCTTTCTTGACCACGGCGTAGCACTCGCAACAGAGCTGTTCGAGTTTGGCGCGGTCGAGCACCGTGATCTGCCCGCGGACGTAATGGATCACACCGAGCTTCTGCAACTTGCCGGCAGCCTCGGTGACACCTTCGCGCCGGACCCCAAGCATGTTCGCGATGCGCTCCTGGGTCATGACCAGGTGGCTCGAAGGTAGGCGGTCCATCGACAGCAGGAGCCATCGGCACAGTTGCTGGTCAACTGTGTGATGGCGATTGCAGACTGCGGTCTGCGACATCTGCGTGATCAAAGCCTGGGTGTAGCGCAGCAGCAAAACCTGCAGCCCGCCGTTGCGATAGAACTCGTCCTTGAGCCTTTGGCCCGCCAGTCGATAAGCGTGGCCGGCGCTCTGCACGATCGCCCGGCTTGGTGTGGTTTCACCGCCCATGAACAAAGCGATGCCGATGAGACCCTCATTGCCCACCACCGAGATCTCCCCCGACGCGCCGTCTTCCATGACGTATAGCAGCGACACAATACAGTCGAGCGGAAAATAGACGTGCCGCAGCACGTCGCCGGGCTCGTAGAGAACCTTGCCAAGCGGCATTGCAACAAGCTGCAGGTGCGGGAAGAGGCGATTACGCTCGTCCAATGACAAGCCTGCGAGCAAGTAATTCTGTGGTGGATCGTGAGAACCAGCCATTAAGCGCATCCGATGCGAGCCGCTGAAGCCTATATATAGCATATGTTCGCTAGCGTACATAACCTGAAATCACAATTGCGCGCCTCGGAATGGGTGATGAGCTCAACGCACCCCCGCTATCCGCGGCGCAGGCGAACCAGTTACCTACCCTTGGTGAACCTGCTCGATCGCGCCTCGTGAGCGTCCATTCCCATTCCATCGCAAACCGGACCTGATGCTGATGTCGCACCGCCCAAGATATAGGCCAACGGTTACCACACGGCCTATGTGCGCTAGCGTCCCGACCCGTTAGCTCTGTTCGTGCTCCAATGCTACCGGCAGACAAACTAACGGAGATGCATATGTACATCGGCGGTGGCTTACTCGGAACCATTCTCCTCATTGCACTCATCGTCTTCTTGCTGCGCAGAGCCTGAGCCATTGCCTGTGACAGAACCGCCGTTGAGAATGACGCTTCTTGCTTTGGCTCTTGGCGCCGGCTGCCGCCGGCGGAGATACTATGGCTGATAACAAGAGTCCGAATTTGAACGAGCAAGTCGAGGCGGCAAGGCCAGCGCCGGCAGATCAGCAAGCAGCGCGAGCTCAGACTTGTGCGACTGCGCCGTTGAGTCATCGCGTAGTGTCGGGACGGCTACCCCTTTTCAGAAAATAGAGGAACGCAGCGTCTCGCAGCGCGGAACACTGGCGGGCAGGTTCTGCGTGGTTGCCACGTTCATCGCACCAGTGCGCCCTGCTGACAAAGGCGCTCCATGAGCAGCGCACTAGTAACTACTTCGGCCGTCTGCTTACGTTCAAGCGAACTGCAGACGCGCGGCGCTCGACGCCCTCACACGCGTAGATGGAATGCCAGGCGCGGATCCTGAATCCACACGCGTTTACGCCGGTCGCGCTCGTCCTGGCACAGCAATTAAAGTTCCAGCAGTCGGCCCGCGAGTGGTGCCTAACTGCCGATTGCGGCGGCCGCGACGCGCATAAAAACGAGAATTCGGCAACTCACCTAACTCAGCGGGTCTTCTGCCCTAGTGGATGCGCCACTAACGTGCCTTCCGAGTTCGGAACGATCTGATAGCTGCTGCCATCCTGACAGCGGACGAGGTAGTCGCGCTCAGCCTGGGTACTGACGTTGACGATCTTGCCGCAGGGCAAATGCTGCGCGGCGATGAGCGAGGTCAAGTCCTTGTTGAGCGCTGCGTCATCAGCAGCACGCGACGGGGTCGCATAAAGCGCCACGCTCAAACTCGCCACCACCCGCGCCAGCAAATGTTTGCTCACAACTCCTCCGATCGGCAAAGCGGGGTCAATCAGCGCTTGAAGACACTGAAGAGCCACTGCCCGACGTACCCCAGAATCGGCGGCAGGAGCACGCCCGGAATGAAGCGTGCGAGCGTCAAAGGCCAGCCGAGCAAGGGCGCCTCATAGGTAAACATTCGTATCGGGCTTACGAGCGTCTTTGCTGTCAGGAGCGCGATGACCGGACCGGGCTCGGCGCCGGTTCGAAGCAGATTGGCGGCGATCGGAAACAGCATGTAGGGGCCGCCCGGCAGGATGAGCCCGGCCGCCCAGCCGACGAGAATGCCGCGCCCGAGGTTCTCGCGACCGAGCCATTGCGCCATCGCCTGCGCCGGCAGCAGCACTTCGAGCAGGCCTGCGAGCAAAAACCCGAGCGCGATCTCGACCCATACGCCCCGCAGCAATCTGCCGCTCGCCTGGATGCCGGCGAGCGGCAGATGCGCATCTCGCATGAACGCAGCCGCGAGCGCGACGATCACGAGTGACAGAAGAATGTACAGGCTCGCGTCCATTTTGCGCCGCGTGCGTTTCAATCTCGAGGCCCGCCCGGTCCCCAGGCCGGATCGACGTAGGCAGCGTAGGTCGTATCGAGCAAGTGCCAGAGGACTTCCGTTTTGCGGATGAGCGCCGCCAGACAGCGCGTCTGCAGCTCGTGCGTGGTCGCATGGGTCGTCACGTATTCGATCGCCTCCCCGGAATCCTTCTTCGCGCGCGTCACCCGCGCGCGAAAATAGGCAAGCATTTGCGGTGCCACCCACGGGTAGTGCGCTTCCCAGGCAACGATTCTCTTCGCCATGATGTCAGGTGCGAAGAACTCCGTGAGGGACGATGCGACCGCCTCAAGAAGAGTTCGTTCGCGCACCAGCTGCACGTAGGCATCGCAGGCAAACACCACGCCGGGGAGAACCGAGCGGCAGCTCCTGACCTCTTCCTTATCAAGTCCTACGCCTTCGGCGAGCGTGAGCCACATGGCAAGGCCGCCCTCGCCTTCGGTTGTGCCGTCGTGATCCTGGATGCGGCGAATCCACATGCGGCGAAACGCAGGATCATCCGACTTCGAGAGAATGAGTGCGTCTTTAATCGGGATGCGTGTCTGATAGTAGTAACGGTTCAATACCCACTGCTGCAGCTGCGCTTGAGTCAACTTCCCCGCATGCATGAGGATGTGGTAACGATGATGATCGTGATAGCGACTCGCGCCTTCGCTCCTCAGCCGCTCGGTGAAGTCGGAAACCGCCAGTGGCGCGGTCACAGCTCAAACTCCAGTCCGTCATAAGCCACGTGCCAACCCGCCGCCTGCACCGCGGCGCGCTCGGCGGAGTCCTCGCGCAGGATGGGGTTCGTATTATTGATATGGATGTAATAGCGCTGCGGAACTTTGATCTTCGCAAACTGTGCCAAGCTTCCCGAGGCGCCGCCGATCGGCAGATGCGCCATGTCCTCGGCGCGCTTATCGCCGAGCCCCAAGGTGATGAGCTCATCCGCTGCCCAGAATGTGCCATCAAAGAACATGCACTGCGTGCCGTCGATCGCCGCCAGAACCTCGGCAGTGATTGCGGCGACTCCCGAGAGATACACCAGGGTGCGCCCGTTGGCGCGATCTCGAATCCTGAAGGCGACATTGTCTTCAGGTCCCGGGGCAAAGCGCCCTCGTAGGTGCAGCGGCGGCTGCCCGGGCACGGCGACGGCGGTAACCTCAAGTCCGCTCGAGCGGCCGTCAAGACGCTTGAGATCCTGCTCCGCGCCGAGCTTCAGCGTACGCCAGGTCGTTTGTCCGGCAAAGCGCTCCAATGTCATATACAGCGAGTTCGCTTCGGTGAAGCCGCGGCGCAGCTGCTCGGTGGCATAGATCTGCAGCGGATGCGATTCGCGCAGCGACAGAAGCCCTAAGCAATGGTCCATATCGCCATTGGTGATGAGGATGCCTTGAATGGGCGAGTCGCGCGGACCGCGCGGATGCAGGCCGGGAAAGCTCTCGATCTGCGAGCGGATTTCCGGGGATGCATTGAGCAGAAACCATGAGTCGCCATCGGCGCTGACGGCGATCGATTCCTGCGTACGCGCGCGCGCTTTGAGAGTCCCGTCGCGCACCCCGCGACAGTTGGGACAGCCGCAGTTCCACTGTGGAAATCCGCCGCCCGCCGCCGATCCCAGTACTTTTATTTTCATGCACTTCGCAACGAGTCCGCTTCACCCTACGAGCTGTCGGGGTGGCCGTCAAGGGTTAAGCCGGGCGCTCTAGAGGTCGGCGGCGCGTGCGAGCGCGGCGTCGACGGTATTCGATAACAGGAACGCAATCGTCATCGGCCCGACGCCGCCCGGAACCGGCGTAATAGCGGAAGCGACGCGCCGCGCCGCCTCGAACTCCACATCACCCGTCAATTTTCCATCGGCGCCTTTGTTGGTGCCGACATCGATCACCACGGCGCCAGGCTTGAGCCATTCGCCCTTGATCATGTGCGCGCGTCCCACGGCCGCTACCACGATGTCCGCTCTGCCCACCGTCGCCGCAAGGTCAGCGGTGCGCGAATGCGCGATCGTCACGGTCGCGTTCGCCTCGAGCAAGAGGAGCGCCATGGGCTTACCGACAAGAATGCTGCGCCCGACGACGACCGCGTGCTTGCCGGCCGGATCGCATCCCGCTGCGGCGATGAGCCGCATGCAGCCGCTTGGCGTGCAGGCTCTAAGGCCCGGACGGCCCACCATGAGAAGACCCGCATTCGTGGGATGCAGGCCATCGACATCCTTCTTGGGATCGATGGCATCGATGATGCGATTTGAGTCAAGACCCCTGGGCAGCGGCATCTGCACGAGGATGCCGTCAACGGCGGGGTCATGGTTGAGCGTCGTGATGAGCGCCAGCAGCTCAGCTTCACGGGTGGTCGCCGGCAGATCATGCGCGAACGACTCGATGCCCGTTTCGACACAGGAGCGGCGCTTGTTGCGCACGTATACGGTCGACGCCGGATCTTCCCCGACCTGCACGACGGCGAGCCCGGGACGGCGCCCATATTGGGCGGTGAAAGTGAGAGCGCGCGCGGCTACCTCTGCGCGCACTTTCGCAGCCACAGCCTTGCCATCGAGCACCACGGCAGAACTACCGGGCGCAGTTGCGCTCGACATCGTACGTCCGACTCAGTAGCGATAGTGGTCGGGCTTGTAGGGACCCGACTTATCGACGCCGATGTAGCGCGCCTGCACGTCGGTGAGCTTCGTGAGTTCGACATTCAGAGTCGCAAGCTGCAGCCGCGCCACCTTCTCATCGAGGTGCTTTGGCAGCACATGCACGCCGATCGGATAGCGATCCGGATGGGTAAAGAGTTCGATCTGCGCGATCACCTGATTGGCAAAGGAGGAGCTCATCACGTAGCTCGGATGTCCGGTGCCGCAGCCCAAATTCACCAAGCGCCCTTCGGCGAGCAGGATGACGCGCTTGCCGTCGGGGAAGATGATGTGGTCGACCTGCGGCTTGATGTTTTCCCACGGGTACTGCTTCAAGCTCGCGACATCGATCTCGTTGTCAAAGTGGCCGATGTTGCACACGATCGCATTGTGCTTCATGCGCTGTATGTGCTCATGCGTGATCACGTGGAAATTGCCGGTGGCGGAAACAAAGATATCCGCCTTATCCGCGGCGTAGTCGAGGGTGACAACCCGGTAGCCTTCCATCGCCGCCTGCAACGCGCAGATGGGATCAACCTCGGTCACCCACACTTGCGCCGACAGCGCACGCAGCGCCTGCGCGGAGCCCTTGCCGACATCACCGTAGCCGGCGACGAGCGCGACTTTGCCCGCGATCATGACGTCGGTTGCGCGCTTGATCGCATCCACGAGCGACTCGCGGCAGCCGTACAGGTTGTCGAATTTGCTCTTCGTCACCGAGTCGTTGACGTTGATCGCCGGGAAGGCAAGCTTGCCTTCCTTCGCCATCTGGTAGAGACGCTTGACGCCGGTCGTCGTCTCTTCGGTCACGCCCTTGATGGCGCTCAGGCGCACCGAGTACCACTTGGGATCCGTGCGCAATTTCGCCTTGATCGCAGCGAACAGCGCCGCTTCTTCCTCGGAAGCGGGCTTGCCGATGACGGCAGGATCGGCTTCCGCGCGTGTCCCGAGATGCAGCAACAAGGTGGCATCGCCGCCGTCATCGAGGATCATGTTGGAGTAGCCGCCGTCCGGCCATTCAAAGATCTGATGCGTGTACTGCCAGTAATCCGTCAGCGACTCGCCCTTCCAGGCGAACACCGGGATGCCCGCGGTCGCAATAGCGGCGGCAGCATGATCCTGTGTTGAAAAAATATTGCACGAAGCCCAGCGCAGCTCGGCGCCGAGCGCCTTCAAGGTCTCAATTAACACCGCCGTCTGGATCGTCATGTGCAAGGAGCCCGTGACTCGTGCGCCCTTTAAGGGCTGGCTCTTTGCAAACTCCTTGCGGATCGCCATGAGTCCGGGCATTTCCCCTTCGGCGATCGTCATCTCTTTGCGGCCCCAGCCGGCAAGACCCAAGTCGGCCACGCGGTAATCACTGAAGGTGCCGGCGGGGGCTTTCAAATTGGCGTTCATCAATCGTGTTCCTTAAATTCGCAAAATGTGCTCAAGCGGCGCGCGCGCGCGCGGAAGTTGCGCTCTTGGCGTCGGCCGCAAGCTCGACCGCCCGGCTGGTGCTTTCCCAGGTGAATTCGCTCTCGGTGCGGCCGAAGTGGCCGTAGGCTGCGGTCATCTGATAGATCGGGCGCAAAAGATCGAGCATTTCTCTTAAACCATAGGGCGTCAAATCGAAGTGCTTTCTCACGAGCGCCGTCAGGCGTTCGTCCGCCACCGTGCCGGTGCCGAACGTGTCGACCATGATTGACGTCGGTTCGGCGATGCCGATGGCATACGAGATCTGCACCTCACAGCGATCGGCGAGGCCCGCGGCGACGATGTTCTTCGCCACATAGCGTGCGCCGTAGGCTGCCGAGCGATCAACCTTGGAAGGATCCTTGCCGGAGAATGCGCCGCCGCCGTGACGTGCAAAGCCGCCGTAGGTGTCGACGATGATCTTTCTGCCGGTCAAGCCGCAGTCGCCGACCGGGCCGCCGACCACGAACCGTCCGGTGGGATTGATGTGGTATTTGGTGCGTTTGTCGATCCATTTGGCGGGCAGCACGGGCTTCAAGATCTCCTCCATGACCGCCTCGCGCAGCGTCTTCGTGGAGACGTCCGGACTGTGCTGGGTCGAGAGCACGACCGCTTCGATGCCGACCGGCGCGTGGTTCTCGTAGCGCAGCGTCACCTGACTCTTGGCATCGGGCCGCAGCCACGAAAGCTTGCCCTTCTTTCTGACATCGGCCTGCTTCTTGACGAGCCGATGCGCAAGCGTAATCGCCGCGGGCATCAAGACGTCGGTTTCGTTGGTGGCGTAGCCGAACATGAGGCCCTGGTCACCGGCGCCCTGCTTCTTCTCATCCTTGCGGTCAACGCCCTGGGCGATGTCAGGCGACTGCTTGCCGATGATGTTCACGACGCCGCAGCTGGCGCCGTCGAAGCCCATGTCGGATGAGTCGTAGCCAATCTCGAGCACGGTCTTCCTCACCAGCGCCTCGACGTCCACCCAGGCGCTGGTTGTCACTTCGCCCGCGACGATCACAACCCCGGTCTTCACCAGGGTCTCGCAGGCAACGCGGCCGCGCTTGTCCTGGGTGAGGATGGCATCCAACACGGCGTCGGATATCTGATCCGCGACCTTGTCCGGGTGCCCTTCGGAGACGGACTCGGACGTAAACAAATAGCTGTTTCCCATATACCTATCCTATTTGTGAGGCCGGGTTCAAATAACTGCACTTTGCGCGCGCGCGAATCGTGCTTGCGCGTGCGCGGCAGGCAGCGCCATGCCAAAGCTCTCGTGATAACGTGCGGCAAACTCCGCCGGCGTGAAGCGGTGGTTCTGCGTGCCGCGGACCTCGATCTTAAGGGCCCCCATGAGGGACGCGATCCTGCCGGTCACCTGCCAGTCAAGACCGTGCATGAGACCATGAATGATACCCGCACGATAGGCGTCGCCGCAGCCCGTGGGATCGACAATGGCGCTCGGCGCGGCGCTTGGAATCGCAAGCTCCCGCCCCTTCGCATAGATCACGGAGCCCTGCGCCCCGCGCGTCACGATGAGCGCGCGCACGCGCTCGACAACGTCGGCGACGCCCCAGCCGGTCTTCTGCTGCATGAGCTGCCATTCGTAGTCGTTTACCGCAACCCAGCTCGCCTGGGAGATAAATGCCATAAGGTCAGGCGCCTCAAACATCGGCAGGCCCTGCCCCGGATCAAAGATGAACGGGATGCGCAGGCTTGCGAACTCGGCCGCGTGCTCGATCATGCCGCGGCGGCCGTCGGGAGCGACGATGCCGAGCGTGATCTCGCGCGCCTCGACCACCCGATTCAGGTGCGCATGTTGCATGGCGCCCGGATGAAACGCTGTGATCTGATTGTCATCCTGGTCGGTCGTGATGAAGGCTTGCGCCGTGTGCTCGCTGTCGATGATTTTGACATAATCCCGCGGCACCCCGCTTTTCGCCATCCACTGCGCGTACGGCTCGAAATCGCGCCCCGCGGTCGCCATCGGATAGCCCGCGTCGCCCAGCAGTCTCAAATTATAGGCAATGTTGCCGGCACAGCCGCCAAACTCGCGCCTGAGCTCGGGCACCAGAAAGGCGACATTCAGAATGTGAATCTTGTCGGGCAGAATGTGCGCGGAGAAGCGGTCGGGGAACACCATGATGGTGTCGTAGGCGAGCGAGCCGCACACGAGGGCGCGCGCAGATTTCCTGGTACGAGTCGCGGTCGTCATGGGACGTGATTGCCCTTAACCGGTTGGCTGCGATGCTTCAGACGCTGCCGGTTCTGGCGCCGACAGCATGCCAACGGCCTCGCGCGCGATATCGCAGAGCCCGCCTGCGCCGGCATGGTAATGCTCGAGGATCTGCCGGCGCATGCGCGGATCCCAGTAGCGCCTCAGGTGCGTGGCAACCGATGCCGCGGCATCTTTGCGGCCTGCTTCCCCTTCCCAAAAAGCGCTGATCTCATTGGCCATCTTCACGAGGTGCTGCGCGTTCATGTCAGGCGCTCCGGATGTGTATAGACAACGTGCTGCTCGCGCCTGGCAAAGCCCACAAGCGTGACGCCACTTTCTTCGGCGACGCGTATGGCAAGCGCGGTCGGCGCGGAAACCGCGACCACGAAGGAGACGCCGACGGTCGCGGCTTTCTGCACCATCTCGTAGCTTGCGCGGCTCGTGATGAGCATGCACCCCGTCGTGAAATCTTGACCGGCGCGCACCAGCGCGCCGATCGTCTTGTCGAGCGCGTTGTGGCGGCCGACATCCTCGCGCACGCAGGTGATGCCGCGCCCGGGCTCGATCCAAGCCGCCGCATGCACGCTGCCGGTCAGCGCATTGATCGGCTGCCGTTGTTGAATGTCAGCGAGCGCCGCGTGCAGCTCGTCCACCGGCAGCGTCGCGCCGCCACTAAGCCGCGGCGCAGGCCTGATCGCCTGCTCGAGCGTTGCTGCGCCGCACAACCCGCAGCCGGTGCGGCCGGTGAGATTGCGGCGTTTCTCAAGAAGAGACGAGAAGCGCTCGGCCGAGATGCCGACCCGCACGTCGATCGCATCCTGGCCACGCTCGATCTCGACCGAGCGGATCTCGTCCGGATGCGCAACCAAGCCCTCACTCAAGGTGAATCCGGTCGCGAAATCCTCAAGATTTGCAGGCGTTGCGAGCATGACGACGTGCGGCACGCCGTGATAGACGAGCGCAATCGGCATCTCGAGGGCGACGCGGTCCGTCGTGTGCGTCGTGCGGCCACGTATCCAGCGCTCGACGGGAAGCTCGGCGCTGCCTGTCTCAGGCATCCTCGGTGTGCTCGTGCTCATGGTGGACCTGCGCGTGCCACCCCTCGGGGCGTTTCACGCGAACCACCTGCACGGCCGTCACCTTGTACTCCGGACAGTTGGTCGCCCAGTCGGAGTTGTCGGTGGTCACGACGTTGGCATTGGTCTCCGGGAAATGGAAAGTCGTGTAGACGACGCCCGGCGCGATCTTGTCAGTAATGCGCGCGCGCAGGATCGTGTCGCCGGCGCGGCTCGTGAGCCCCACCCAGTCACCGCTCTCAACGCCGCGCACCTCCGCATCGTGCGGATGGATGTCGAGCACGTCCTCGGCATGCCATTGGGAGTTTTCCGTGCGCCGCGTCTGCGCGCCGACGTTGTACTGCGTAAGGGTGCGGCCGGTCGTCAGAATGAGCGGGAAGCGGCTGGTGGAGCGCTCGCTGGTCGGCACGTATTCGGTGACGAAGAATCTGCCCTTACCGCGCACGAATTTACCGATATGCATCGTGGGCGTGCCCTCGGGAGCCGCTGCGTTGCACGGCCACTGGATGCTGCCCAGGCGATCAAGCTTTGCGTAGCTCACGCCCGTGAAGGTGGGTGTCAACGCTGCGATCTCGTCCATGATCTCCGACGGATGCGCATAGTTCATCGGATAGCCAAGCGCGTTCGATAACAGACAGGTGATCTCCCAGTCGGCATAACCCGACTGCGGCTCCATGACCTTGCGCACGCGCGAGATGCGCCGCTCGGCATTCGTGAAGGTGCCGTCCTTCTCGAGGAAGGAGGAGCCGGGCAGGAAGACGTGCGCGTACTTCGCCGTTTCGTTCAAGAACAGATCCTGCACGACCACGCACTCCATGGCCTCCATCGCCGCGGCCACATGATTGGTGTCGGGATCCGACTGCACGAAATCCTCGCCCTCGACGTAGATCCCGAGGAAGCTGCCATCAAGCGCGGCGTCAAACATATTGGGAATGCGAAGTCCGGGCTCGGGCTGCATCGGCACCTTCCAGGCATCTTCGAACATCTTGCGCACGAGCGGGTCGGATACGTGGCGGTAACCGGAGTACTCGTGCGGGAACGACCCCATGTCGGAGGCGCCCTGCACGTTGTTCTGTCCGCGCAGCGGATTGACGCCGACGCCCTCGCGCCCGAGATTGCCGGTCGCCATCGCAAGATTGGCAATGCCCATCACCGTCGTCGTGCCCTGGCTGTGCTCGGTGACACCCAGGCCGTAGTAAATGGCGCCATTGGCGGCGTGCGCATACAGGCGCGCCGCAGCGCGCACATCCGCGGCGGGCACGCCGCTTAAGCCTTCGGTCTCCTCGGGAGAATTCCTGGGCTCGGCGATGAACTTCTTCCATTTGAGGTACGAGTCCATCTCGCATCTTTCGGCGACGTAGTCATCCTTCGTCAGGCCCTCGGTGACGATGACATGTGCGATCGCATTGACGACGGCGACGTTGGTGCCGGGCTGCAACTTCAGGTGGTAGTCGGCCTGGATGTGCGGGGAGTGCACGATGCCGGTAGTACGCGGATCGAGCACGATCAACTTCGCGCCCTGGCGCAAGCGGCGCTTCATCTGGGATGCAAATACCGGATGACCGTCCGTGGGGCTCGCGCCGATGATGAGGATGCAGTCGGCCTTCATGACCGAATCGAACTCCTGGGTTCCGGCCGACTCCCCGAAGGTGTTCTTAAGCCCATAACCCGTGGGCGAATGGCACACGCGCGCGCAGGTATCGACGTTGTTGTTGCCAAATGCGGCGCGGATCAGCTTCTGCACGAGGAACGTCTCCTCGTTCGTGCAGCGCGAGGAGGTGATGCCGCCGACGGAGTCCTTGCCGTACTTCGCCTGGATGCGACGGAACTCGCTCGCCGCATGCCCGATGGCCTCCTCCCAGGTCACCTCACGCCAGGCATCGGTGATGCGCGCGCGAATCATCGGCTTCGTCACCCGGTCCGAGTGTGTCGCATAGCCGTAGGCGAAGCGCCCCTTGATGCAGGCGTGACCGTGATTCGCGTGACCGGTGCGATCGGGTGCCATGCGCACAACCTCCACGTCCGCTCCCACGCCGGTGGTTTCCGCCTTAAACGAGCAGCCAACCCCGCAGTACGCGCAGGTGGTCTTGGCCACCTGCTTGGACGGGCCGAGCGCAATCACGGATTTTTCCGTCAACGCGGCGGTGGGACACGCCTCAACGCAGGCACCGCAGGAGACACACTCGGATTCCATGAAGGGCTCGTCCTGGCTCGCCGAAACCTTGGAGTCAAAGCCGCGTCCCTGGATCGTGAGCGCGAAAGTGCCCTGCTGTTCATCGCAGGCACGCACGCAGCGCGAGCAGACAATGCAAAGCTCAGGATCAAAAGTGAAGTAGGGGTTGCTCGTATCCTTCAGCGCCGGCCGGTGCTTCGCGCCCGAAACGCCGTAGGACGTTTCCGTGATGCCCGCATCCGCGGCCATGTCCTGCAGTTCGCAATGGCCGTTCGCGGGACAGGTCGCGCAATCCAGCGGATGATCGGAGATGTACAGATCAAGCACGCCGTGGCGCAGCTGGGCGAGCTTCGGTGATTGGGTCGAGACCTTCATGTCGGCCGCAACCGTCGTGGTGCAGGAGGCGGGGTAGCCCTTTCTGCCCTCGATCTCAACCAGGCACAGACGGCAGGAACCGAAGGCCTTCAGCGTGTCGGTCGCGCAGAGCTTGGGAACCTGCACGTCGGCGTACATGGCGGCGCGCATCACCGAAGTGCCTTCCGGCACGGTGACCGAACGGCCGTCGATCTCGAGCGTGACCGATGCGGTGCTGTCGCTCGCAGGCGTTCCCTGGTCTTTATAATCAATGGCAAACATCGAAAATCTCCTCAGGCAGGCTCAATGCGACCTAGGGCCTCGCGCTTGCCTGAAAGTCCTCCGCGAAGTGTTTAAGTATGCTCTGCACCGGGAACGGCGTCATGCCCCCCAAGCCGCAAAGCGAGCCCTGCAGCATCGTCTCGCACAGGTCCTCGAGAAGGCCAAGGTTACGCTCCCGCTCGACCCCGGCGATGATGCGATCGATGACCTCCACTGCGCGTGTCGAGCCGATGCGGCAGGGCGTGCACTTGCCGCAGGATTCGATCGCGCAGAACTCCATGGCAAAACGTGCCATCTGCGCCATATCGACCGTGTCGTCAAAGACTACGACACCGCCGTGACCCAAGAGTGCCCCGATTGCCGTCAGGGCTTCATAATCGATCGCGGTGTCGAACTGCGAAGCGGGGATATAGGCCCCGAGGGGGCCTCCGACCTGCACGGCCCGGATCGGCCGACCGCTTGCCGAGCCGCCGCCATAGTCGTAAAGAAGTTCGCGCAAGGACAGTCCAAACGCCCGTTCGATGAGGCCGCCGCGGCGCACGTTGCCTGCGAGCTGCAGCGGCAGCGTGCCGCGCGACTTGCCGGTGCCGAAATTGCGATAAAACTCGGCGCCCTTGTCGAGGATGATCGGCACGGTCGCAAGCGTCACGACGTTGTTGACCACGGTCGGCTGGCCGAAAAGGCCTTTGATGGCCGGCAGCGGCGGGCGCACGCGGATCTCGCCGCGCTTGCCCTCGAGACTCTCGAGCATCGAGGTCTCCTCGCCGCAGATATAGGCGCCAGCGCCCAGGCGCACCTCGAGCTCGAATTTGCGCCCGCTGCCCATGACGTCAGGACCCAAATAGTTCGCCTGCCGGGCCGCGTTCAAGGCGTCGTTCAACGTGGCATATGCGTGCGGATACTCGACGCGCAGATAGATGTAGCCCTGGGTGGCGCCGACTGCAATACCCGCAATCGTCATGCCCTCGATGAGCGTGAGCGGATCGCCCTCCATCAGCATACGATCGGAGAAGGTCCCGGAGTCGCCTTCGTCGGCATTGCAGGTGACATATTTCTGCGCGGCGTTCTGATCGAGCACCGTCTTCCATTTGATGCCGGTCGGAAAAGCCGCGCCGCCGCGTCCGCGCAATCCTGAGTCGAGCACCACCTGCACGATCTCGGCC
>DAITPA010000049.1:0-13964 GCA_036833805.1 Steroidobacteraceae bacterium
TAGTAGCGATAACGCTCGCGATATTTAGCGATCTGCAGTCGCGTCGCGCGCTAGTTGCGCGCCGACCCATAAGGGAATTATGAACATGCTACGGATAAGGGTAGTCGCCCTCCTGTTCGTGCTTATGGTTGGTGCGGCGCTGCCAGCGGCGGCCGACGCAGATGCGCTCGGCGAGATTGATGCGTGCCTCACGCGACTCGAGGCGGACATTGACGTCGGCTTCGGGCGCATTGCCACCCGTTGTCCCGAGCTTGCCCGCCAGCTGCGCTCGAGCGACTGGACTGTATGGTTGCCCGCGGGTTGGGACGCTGCCGACAACAACCTCTCGGCGAAGAGTCTTGCTGCACTACACACGCTCGTGGTGCGTGAGCGTGCGCTTCCCCCGCCCGCGCGCACGCCTGATGTCGCCCGTTTTCGGCTGATTCTTGGCGCGCTTGCGGCACGCAATCAGGAAGTCCATGGATGGTGGGCACGCTTTCAGAACTGGCTGCGCACAGTGCTCGCAAGTGCCGAACCCGAAGCGGACGCGAGCGGATTTGACCGACTCCTGGGCCGCGTGCAACTTTCCCAGGCGCTGCTGCAGTTCGTGACCTACAGTACATTTGCGCTCGTGTTGCTGCTCGCCGGCTTCATCGTCGTTAATGAGTGGCGCGTTGCCGGTAGGCGCAAACGCCGGGCGCGCAATAAATCAGGCGATACCGGGCCTGGCGGTGAGCCCGCGCAGACTTTGAGCTGGCAGGATATTGAACGCGCAGCGCTTTGCGAGCGGCCGCGAATGCTGCTCGAACTCATCGCCGCGCGGCTCACCGCGGCACGGCGCTTGCCTGCCGCCGCAGCTCTCACGGTGCGCGAGCTTGCGCGGGCCGCGCAGCTGCAGGACGCAGGGGACCAGGAGCGGCTAGTAGAGGTCGCGCTTGCCGCCGAGCGCCTGCGTTTCTCAGATGAAGAGGCCGCGCCTGCAAGTCTTGCGGCGGTGACGGAGCGCGGCCGCGAATTGCTCGAGCGGCTGAACGCAGCCTCCCAGGCTATCGCATGACTGACCGCCTCAAGACCCTCGCGGCTGCGCTCGGAGCTCTGGCGCTATTTCTCGTTCTTTTCGTGCACGGCGAGGGTGGGCTTGATCGGCGCAGGAATGTTCCCCGCCCCACCAGTGAAGAGCAGCGCGGCACGGGCTATCGTGCCGTGTCATTGTGGCTGCAAGCGTCCGGGCTGCGCGTGGTATCACTGCGCGAGCGTTTCGATACGCTCCTTACGCGGCGCGATTTTGCGCGCAAGGGCAACGTGCTCGTGGTAACGCTTCCCGCAACAGAGACTTTTAGGAGCGCCGAGGCGCGGCGGCTGCAAGAATGGCTACGCGAGGGCAATACGCTCCTGGTGCTTGCGGCCTTATCGGACAATCCGGATTGGGCAAGCGCGGTGGGGGGTACCAACTTTGGGGATCTGAAAGTCCTGTCGGGTCTTGATTTCAACAATGTCTCCGGGCACGAACGGCGTGTGCGCCAAGTGGCCATCATCCTGCCGGCACATGCACACGCCTACTTTACGGGCGTAGTCAGCGCGCGCGCAGCCGCGTTTCCTCCGCAAGATGACTGGACCGCGCGCATCCCTGCGGACAGTTTCATGCTGGCACTGGCGCGCGAGCGCGACACCGGCAAGGCGATGCTGTGGACACGCTTGCGCGGCGACGGCCGGATTGTAGTGAGCGGGCTTGCTTCGCTCTTTACCGACAAGGCGCTGCCGCTTGCGGATAATGCGCAGTTGTTCGCCAATATCATCGGGGCTAGCTTAGCCATAGGCGGCGCCGTGATCTTTGATGATTTTCATCAGGGGCTCACGGCCGCGTATGACCCTCAAAAATTTTACCGCGACCCGCGCCTGTATCTCACGGGCGCGATCTTGCTGGCGCTGTGGTTCATTTGGGTACTCGGCGCGACGCGCTTGCGCGTTCCGGTCACGCGCATTGCTGCGCCGCGCGAGGTTGACCTCGTGCGTGCGAACGCTGGATTTCTGGCGCGGGTACTGCCGCGTGACCTTGCTGCGCGCCGTCTGTTTGAATACTTTTTGCGGCAGGTCGTACGGCGCATGCCCGCAACGCAGGCGGACGGGCCATGGGGCTATCTGCAGGCCTCGCCACGTATCGCAGGGCCCGATCTTGCGCAGTTGCGGCGCTGGCATCGTCAGGCCTGGGCGGGGCAGCGCGTACCGCTTACGCGGCTCTTCAATCTCATTGTGCGTATCGAGCGGCAAATCGCATGAGTTTGCACATCCAACAACTCGACGTTGAACTCACTCGGGAGCTTGGACACGTCGTCGTTGGCGCCGAGTCTTCAATACGGGCACTTCTCATTGCACTGCTCGCGCGCGGCCACGTTCTCGTGCAAGGCGTGCCGGGCCTCGGCAAGACGCTGCTCGCAAAATCCCTCGCGCACGCGCTTGGCGGCGAGTTCAAACGCATTCAGGGCACCCCTGACCTCATGCCGAGCGACATTATCGGAGTACACGTGTTCGATGAGCGCGAGCGCAGCTTTGTGTTTCGTCCCGGGCCGCTGTTTGCCGATGTTGTGCTGTTCGATGAGATTAATCGCGCCGGGCCCAAGACCCAATCCGCGCTCCTTGAGGCGATGGAGGAGCGGCAAGTGAGCGTCGAGCGCTCGGTATTTACGCTGCCCGCGGAGTTTATGGTGCTCGCGACGCAAAATCCGCGTGAGTTCGAGGGCACCTATCCGCTGCCTGAATCTCAGCTCGACCGTTTCATGCTGCGCATTGACGTTGAGTATCCCGAGCATCTGGCCGAGATCCAAGTGCTGCAGCGTTACGGCGGCGGTGCGCTTGCCGCACCGAGCTTGAACGCGGTCGCGCGGCTTGATCGAGCCGTGCTGGATGGCGCGCGCACAGAGCTTGCAGAGATCCACGTCGCTGCCGCGCTGCATGAATATGTGCTCGACCTTGCCCGCGCATCGCGCGCGCACGGACGACTGCTGCTAGGCCTCTCGACCCGTGGAGCGCTCGCATTGTTGCGCGCCGCACGCATTGCGGCGGGCCTGCGCGGCGGAGAATTCGTCACCCCGGACGACGTCAAGGAGGTCGCCGTGCAGGTCATCGCGCACCGTCTGGTGCTGAACCCGGAGGCGCTGCTGGAGGGGACGCGCGACGTGGACGTGGTGCGCAGCCTGCTCGCTGACACGCCCGTGCCGCGCTGATTGACGATGCATTTCGCGGAACGGGCGTATTTTCTGGTCGTGGCCACGGCACTATTGGCCATCGCAGGCCTTTGGTCGAATGACCCTGAACTCGCCGGCCTCTGGCGCTGGCCGGCTGCCTTGTTACTCCTTGGCCTTGCCTGCGAGGCACTGTTCATCCGGCGGGTTGTGATTCATGTTGATGTCGAGACGGACGCGCGGGCGGCGCTCGGCCGCGAGCAGCCCGCGGCATTCACGTTTCACAACGAGTGTGCACGCACGCTCAGCATTGAATTCGCCCCCGTCACGCCCGTCGGCTTCGACCCGCTGCCGGCGACGCGGCGCCTCAGCGTGCCCGGCGCAGGCAGCGCCCGAGATGCATTCTCTCTTCTGCCGTTGCGCTTAGGGCCGCAGGCGTGGCCGGCGTTGCCGCTGCGCTGCCTGGGTCCCGGCGGGCTTGCCTGGTGGTCGCGCGAGCTCGCCGTGATGAAGAACATTGCCGTAGCGCCTGATTCGATGCGCCTCAATCGAGCTCGACCGCGGGGCCCGCTCACCGGGCTGCGCGCCCGGCGCTCGCTCGGCGCGGGCTCCGAGCTCTATCAGCTGCGCGCGTACTCGCCGGGCGATCCGCTCGCGCGCGTCGACTGGAAGGCGACCGCTCGCAGCGGGCAGCTCGTGACGCGCGAGTTCAGCGAGGACCAGCACCTCGACATTCTCATCGCGCTCGATGCGGGGCGCTTTTCCCGCGTGCGCGCCGGGCGTCTCGATCGCTTCGGCCTGTACGCCAATATCGCGGCACGCTTCGCGCAGGTTGCCACGCCCAATGATGACCGCGTCGGTCTCGTCGTGTTTGCCGAGCGGCCGCTCGCTGTGTGCGCCCCGGAGCGCGGCCTGCGCGCCATCGCGCGCCTGCACAGCTCGCTTGCGCGCTTGAGCGCGCAAGCGAGCGAGTCCGATCCGGTGAGCGCGGCGCTGCGGATCCGCACGCTCCTGAAACATCGTACTCTCGTCATTTGGTTGACCGACCTCGACGATGCCGCGGCTGCCGAGCCGCTTGCCCGCGCCGTACGGTTGCTCGCACCGCCGCATCTGGTCGTCGTCGCGGGCGTTAAGAGCCCCGAGATCCATGAGCTTACGCGCCGTGCAGCGCGCGGCTGGCGCGATCCCTGGATGGCGCTCGCCGCGCTCGAGCAGGAAAGCCGTGGCGTCGCACAGCGTCTGCAGCTGCAGCGCCTCGGCACACCGGTGATTGCGACCGCTGAGGATCAGCTGCAGGAGGAAATATTTGGCGAATACGAAAAACTGCGCAGAAGGCGGCGCGTCTGACCTTAAGCGGACAGAGCGTAGCGAGCGCGGCTCCTGCCGAAGAACCAGCCGCGCAGGAGCGCCACCATCACGAGCCAGTAGCCGACGCCAATCACGACGCGCGTCCAGAGAGGACAGCGCGCATCCGGGGAGACGTAGCCTTCGATCAATCCGGTGCCGACAAGGAGCACCGCACAGGCGAATAGGAGTTTTCCCGAGCGTAGCGCCGCCGTGCGAAACGCATCCGCACGCCGCGGCGTGGCCGGGCGTATCAAGGCCTCACCTACCGCGGCACCGGCGGCGCCTGAGAGGCACATGACCGAGATCTCAACGCAGCCATGAGCCACAATGAAAGCGAACAGTTCCCCCTCGAGCCCGTGCTGCGCGGTGAATGCGAACACGGCTCCGAGCATGAGACCATTCAGTCCCACGATGTAGAAGGTCCCGAGGCCAAAGAGAAAACCGGCGCAGTAGGCGAAGATGCTGACGACAATATTGTTCGTCAGGATCTGCAGCGACAGCACCGATGAGGGCACGACATTGAGCAGGCTATGTGTCCAAAGCTCGCCGCGCTCCACCGTTGCGATCAACTCCGGAGAAGCAAATAGCCGAATGAGCGCGGGGTAGGTGTGCACCATCCAGCCGCCTGCGAAAACCGACAGCACGAACAGCAGGGTCACCCAAAGTATGTGGGGCCGCAGCCACCGCACGACCTCAGGCAGCTGATCGCGAAACAAACTCAATAGCGCGTCCCCGGCGTGCCACGCGCCGTGGTGCAGCGTTGCATGCGCGCGCGCATAGGCGCCTTCCAGGTACTCTTGCGCCGGGCTCTGTGCGCCGGCACGCCGCGCTCGTGCCAGATCGTGGGCGAGCAGACGGTAGTCCTCAACCATTTGGTTCGCGTCTGCCGCATCACGGGCATGACCGCGTGCGAGGCGCCGGGCACGCTCGGCCGCCGCCCGCCAGCTCATCGCCCGCTCGTCTGTCTGCGCGAGAATTCGCGCGCCACTGTGATCGTAAACAAGCAGGGTACCTGCGGCGAGATCGCCGATGCGCACGTGATCGCCTCTTAGCATCGACGTGAGGAGGCCCACGCCGTATATGACTGGCAGACTGTCAATTACGCGAAATATATTGCGCACGAGCAACGCGCCCACGCTGGGCGTCGCGCCGTCCTGCGCGATGATCCGCACGCAAGCCAGACGTTTGCCCGGTGTTTGGCCGGCCATCAGGACTTCGAGAACGATGTGATAGAGGAGAAAGATCGCAAGCGGCGGAGCGATAACGAACGCGTACCAGGCCGCGTCAGGTTCAAGAGGGCGCGCAAAGCTTAAGTCGCGGTTGTAGAGCGGTGCAGCGACAAGGTACCAGGCGATCGCGAGGATCAAACGAAAGCTCCAGTCGAGAAGGAAGGCGAACGCGCGCGCGCCCGGCCCCGCAACGGCAAGTGCAACATCTACTCCGGTCGCGCTGTCGACGAACAGATTCATTCCTCGGCCGCAAGCTCCTCGGCCTGATGCTCGCGCTGCAAAGCGTCCAGCAGCTCATCCAAGTCGCCGTTCATGATGTCAGCGAGCTTATAGAGCGTCAGATTGATCCGATGATCTGTGACGCGTCCCTGCGGGAAATTATAGGTCCTGATGCGCTCGGAGCGATCACCGCTGCCGACCTGCAGGCGTCGGGATTGTGCGCGTGCATGGTCCTGCTTTGCCTGCTCGGCGGCCAGCAGGCGCGCCTTCAAAAGCGCCATGGCGCGCGAACGGTTCTTGTGCTGCGAGCGCTCGTCCTGGCATTCCACCACGATGCCGCTCGGCACATGGGTGATGCGCACCGCGGAGTCCGTCTTGTTGACATGCTGGCCGCCCGCTCCCGATGCACGGTAGGTGTCAATACGCAGGTCCGCCGGGTTAATGTCGATGTCTTCGACCTCTTCGAGCTCGGGCAAGATCGCAACCGTGCAGGCAGAGGTGTGGATCCGGCCTTGCGCTTCAGTTGCGGGGACTCGCTGTACGCGGTGCGTGCCGGACTCGAACTTGAAGCGCGCAAACACACCGCGTCCGGCGATGCGGCTGACGATCTCTTTGAAGCCACCGTGATCTCCCGGGCTTTCGCTGATGAGTTCGACGCGAAGTCCCTTGGATTCGGCATAGCGCGCGTACATGCGCAGGAGGTCGCCGGCGAAAATCGCCGCCTCATCCCCGCCGGTCCCCGCACGGACTTCGAGAAAGATATTGTGATCGTCGCGCGGATCCGCGGGGATCAGCATCGCAAGAAGCGGCGGCTCGGCAGCCTCGAGCCCCTTCTTGGCCGCGACCGCTTCGTCGGCCGCGAGTGCGCGCATCGAGGCGTCGGAATCCATGAGCAGCGCCTCGGCGGCGGTCAATTCGCTTTCAAGATCGCGGAAGCGTCCGTAGCGCTCCACGAGTGGCTGTAGGCGTGCGTATTCCATCGACAGTTCGCGGAATTGCTGTGAACCGCCGGCAATTTCCGCCGTGGCGAGGAGGCGCCCGACCTCTTCGAAGCGATCGGTCATTCGTTCGATGCGTTGGCGGATGGAGTCCTTCATAGTTATCGAGCTTCGATTCGCGCGGTGCGCGGCATGGCCAGACACTTTATAGTGAGTTCCATGAATCGGCTCGAGATCAGTGTCATGGGCATTCTTGCGGCCGTCGCCGTCATGGCGATGGCAGGCTGCTCGGCGGCGCGCACGACGCCGTCAGCGGATGAGCACCCAAAAGACCCGAGCACGCTCACGCTCTTCGCGGAACTCGCGCTCGAGCGCGGTGATTGTAGGCTTGCCGCGGAGGATTATGCGGCGGCAGCGCAGCATAGCGGCGTGCCTATTGCGAAGCGCGCAAGCGAAGTTGGCCTTGCTTGCGAGAATCTGCCGGCCGCTTGGCAGTCGGTGCAGCGCTGGCGGGCGCTCGCGCCAGCGGATCCGGACGCGGCGACCACGTGCGCCGCCATTGCCCTCAAGCTCTATAAGATTCCGGCAGCGCGCGCCGCTGTTGCGACCGCGATAGCGGCGGCCGGCGCGAACGCCGATGCCCGCATCGCTGAGCTCACGTCCGCCCTGCTCGAAGAGGCGGAGGCGCCGGCGCTGCTCGCGGTCATGAGTACAGCGGTCGGGCCGAAGCCATCCCCTGAGACCCTCACTGTCCTCGCGGCCCTTTCGCTTGACGCCTATGATAGCGAGAAAGCGGCGCGTTATGCCCGCCAGGCTCTCGAGCGCAATCCCGACCTCAATGCCGCGAAGCGGGTTCTCGCACGCGTCTACGTCATGCAGGCTGACGCTCCACAGGCCATCGCCGCAGCACGTGAGGTGATGGCGGGCGACCCGAAAACCAGCCCCTTCGAGCTTGCGGAGATTCTCGCGGCGCTCGGCCGTCGAGAAGAAGCGCGCCAGGAGCTTGAGCGGCTGCGGACGGTCAGCAGCACGGCGACCGAAGTTGACCAGCGCCTGGCGATACTGGCCTTCGAAGAGGGTGACCTTGTCGAGGCGCAGCGTCGCTTCACGGATCTTGCGGCGCGCGGCGAAGTTGGCGAAGGCGTGATCTTGTATCTCGCTGACATCGCCTCGCGCGACGGCGATCCGGCGGCGGCGCTTGCGGGGTACCGGCAGCTCGAGAATTCCTCGCTCGGGCTCACAGCGCGTACGCACGCGGCGGCCCTCCTCATCGCGAACGACCGCAGCGCGGCGTTTACGCTCCTCGATGACTACGCGGTCGCGCATCCGGAGCAGAGCTTTGAGCTCACGATCACGAAGGCCCACCTACTCGCCGAGCACGACGAAAGCGATGCCGCGGTCGGGTTGATCGAAGCGGCGCTCGAACGGCATCCGCGACATCCGACGCTTGAGTACGAACTGTCGATTCTTTTCGAGCGCGCTGGCAACGTACATGACTCGATCGCAACACTCGAGCGCATGATCGCCGAGCGGCCGGAGGATTCAAATCTCTTGAACGCGCTCGGCTACACGCTTACGGATCATGAACTTGAGCTGCCACGCGCGGAGCGCCTCATTCGGCGCGCTCTGGTGGTCACGCCGGACAATCCCGCGGTGCTCGATAGCTTGGGCTGGGTGCGCTTCAAACGCGGCGATCTGCGCGCTGCGGCGCCCATACTTGAGCACGCCTACGATGTCGGCCAGGACGCGGACATTGCCGCGCACTTGGGTGAAGTACTGTGGAAGAGCGGCGATGAGGCCCGCGCGCGCAAAGTCTGGGCCGCGGCGCTCGCGCGCAACCCGGCAGCGGCGCTTCTCAAGAGCACATTGACGCGACTGTTGCCGGCGGCGTCATCGTAATGCGCCGCGCAGCATCCGCAACGCTCGTTCTGGCGCTCCTGATGACGGGCTGCAGAACTTTGCCAGGGCCCGCTGCCCCGAGCGCGTCCTGGGAAGTGCGGCGCGCAGCGCTGCAAGCGCGTGACCATTTCCAGATCAAGGGGCGGATTGCGATCGTCGCCGGCGAGGACGGCGTTACTGCGAGCATCCGCTGGGTGCAAAACGGCAAGCAGTCGGAAGTTGCGCTCGACGGGCCGCTCGGCGTCGGCGGCGTGCGCGTGACGACTGATGGGACGACTTTCAGTGTCGTGAACTCGCGCGGCGAGCGGCTCGACAGCGAGGCTGCGCGTGCGGAGCTGAAGTCTCGGCTTGGCTTTGATGCGCCGCTTGCGAGCCTGCGTTTTTGGATCTTGGGTGTTCCCGACCCATCCGGTCTCGCGGACGAAGTTGTCGATGTTGGGCAGCGCCTCACAGGACTGCAGCAGAACGGCTGGCAGATCGATTACGCCGATTACGTCGTAATGAAGGGCGAATGGCTGCCCGGTCGGATGACGCTACGCTCCGCTGCCGTTCGGGTGCGTCTCATTGTTGATCATTGGGACTCGTGAGCGCCCCGGTATCGTTCCCTGATCTCGCGGCGGTCGAGACCTTCTGGCCCGCGCCCGCTAAGCTCAATCTCTTCCTGCACGTGACCGGCCGCCGGCCGGACGGCTACCACGACCTGCAAACGCTTTTTCAGCTTATCGACCTTAACGACATTATCGGTGTGAACGTGCGTGCCGACGGGCGGATCGAGCGCCTCGGAGGGTCGCCTGAGGTGGCACCGGAATCTGATCTCACCGTGCGGGCCGCCCGCGCACTTAAGCTTGCGACCGGGACCTGTCTTGGCGCATCGCTCTCGGTCGTCAAGCACATTCCGATGGGTGGCGGGCTGGGCGGCGGCAGTTCGGACGCCGCGACCACGCTGTTAGTGTTAAATAAGCTCTGGGGCTCTGAGCTTACGTTGCCGGAGCTCACCGATATCGGCGCGCGATTGGGCGCGGATGTGCCGGTTTTCCTTCACGGTTCATCGGCTTGGGCGGAAGGGCGGGGCGATCGGCTGACGCCTGTGGAGCTGCCACCGAGGTGGTATGTCGTCATCCGTCCGGGCGTCTCGGTCGGAACGGCCGAGGTATTCCAGGCCCCTGAATTGACACGAAATTCCCAGCTCATCACAATACGCGGCTTTTTGGAATCGGGCGGCCACAACGATTGCGAGCCGGTGGTGCGCGCGCGCTATCCGCAGATTCGCGAGGCGCTTGAGTGGCTCGCGCAATCGGCGCGGGCGCGCCTCACGGGAACCGGATCTTGCATCTTTGCCGCGTTCACGAGCGAGGCGGACGCTCGGGATGTTGCGGCTCGCGTGCCGGATCGCTGGACGGGATTCGTTGCGCGGGGGTTGAATAGCTCCCCCGTGCATGAGCGGCTTTGCTGGGGTGTCGCCAAGTGGTAAGGCAGCGGGTTTTGATCCCGCCATACGGAGGTTCGAATCCTTCCACCCCAGCCATTTGGACAAGGGCGCGTACGCGCCGGCGGAGCAATTAGGCAGTGACTACGAGCGACACACTCGCGATCTTTGCGGGCAACGCCAACCCAGCTTTGGCGCACGACATCGCTCGTTACTTGACGACGCCGTTGGGCCGCGCCTATGTGGGTCGTTTCAGTGACGGTGAGGTCAATATCGAGCTCATGGAGAATGTGCGCGAGCGCGACGTCTTCATTGTGCAGCCGACCTGCCCGCCGGCCAATGACAGTCTGATGGAGCTGCTGGTGATGGTGGACGCCTGCAGACGGGCTTCCGCCGCGCGCATCACCGCGGTGGTCCCGTATTTTGGCTACGGACGCCAGGATCGCCGGCCGCGCGCGACGCGTTCGGCCATCACCGCGAAGCTCGTTGCGAACATGATATCGAGCGCCGGAGTCAACCGCCTGCTGACCGTTGATCTGCATGCGGATCAGATTCAGGGGTTCTTCGATATCCCGGTGGACAACGTTTACGCATCCCCGGTGCTGTTGGGAGATGCGTGGAAGCAGGGCTACAGGAATGTTGTCATCGTGTCCCCGGACGTGGGCGGTGTGGTGCGCGCGCGCGCCTTCGCCAAGCGCCTCGATGATGCGGAGCTTGCCATCATCGACAAGCGCCGTACGCGGCCCAATGAGTCGAAGGTCATGAACATCATCGGCGAGGTGACCGGCAAGACCTGCGTATTGGTCGATGACATGGTGGATACTGCCGGCACGCTGTGCCGCGCGGCCCAGGCATTGAAGGATGAGGGCGCAACCAAGGTCATCGCCTATATCACCCACCCGATCCTCTCGGGCGAGGCTGTTTCGCGGATCACCGAATCGGCCCTCGATGAGCTGGTGGTCACCGACACGATTCCGCTGGCGGAGGCTGCCAAGCGCTGCGGCCGCATCCGTCAACTTTCGGTCGCGGCGCTGCTCGCCGAAACCATACGGCGCATCCGTGATGAGGAATCGGTGAGTTCGCTGTACGTGGATTGATTTTAAGGTGGCGTTGCCTTGGTCGCGTGGCGGCGCCGTGTTTGTAACTGTTCGTTGGAGAAAATCATGCGTGTTTCATTCACTTTCGGCGCGGACCGCCGTGAGATGCAAGGCAAAGGTGCGAGCCGCCGCTTGCGTCACTCGGGTAAAGTTCCGGCCATTCTGTACGGCGGTTCATTGGGGCCGCAGGCGCTCGTGCTTGATCAACAGAATCTGTTGACCATGATCGGCAGCGAGAAATTCTATTCTTCGATCGTACGCGTCAACGTCGATGGCAAGCCCCAGGAAGCCATCATCAAGGACGTGCAGATGCACCCCGCGCGCCATTCGGTCGTACACGTGGATCTGCAGCGCGTGGTCGAGAACGAGGCGATTCGTTTGCACCTGCCGATTCATTTCAAGGGCGAGGCCGCGGCTCCCGGCGTCAAGTCGCAGGGCGGTCTGGTGTCGCACATGCGCTCCGACGTCGAGGTGACTTGCCTGCCGAAGGATCTGCCAGAGTTTCTGGAAATTGATCTTTCCGGCATGAACTTGAACGAGACGCTGTTCCTCTCCGACATTCCTCTGCCCGAGGGCGTCCTCATACCTGAGCTCGGACATGGAAGAAACGCGCCCGTAGTCTCCATCCACAGCCCGCGCGCTGCAGAGCCTGAGCCCGTTGCCGTCGAAGCAGTCGCTGTGGCTGCCGTTCCCGCCGAAGGCGCGCCCGCGGCTGTTGCCGGTGCGGCACCACCCGCTGCCGCCGAAGGCAAGAAGGACGAGAAGAAGGACGCGGCTCCCGCCAAGAAGGAGGGCGGCAAGAAATAGTGCGGAAGCTCTGCCATGCCGGGCCTGTCGCTCAAGCTCATTGTTGGCCTCGGCAATCCCGGCGAGGAGTACGCGCGCACGCGCCACAACGCAGGCTTCGGGTTTGTCGAGGAGCTGGCGCGCCGCCACGGCGGCGCGTTTCGCCTTGAGACGCGCCATCATGGAGAGCTTGCACGGATCAAGCTTGGCGCTGCCGATCTGTGGCTTCTGAAGCCCATGAGTTTCATGAACAACAGCGGCAGCGCGGTGCAGAGCGTCGCCGCTTTCTACAAAGCGGCGGCGTCCGAGGTGCTCGTCGCCTATGACGATCTTGATCTGCCACCCGGGGTTGCGCGCTTGCGGGAAGGTGGCGGCGCCGGCGGCCATAACGGCATGCGCGATGTGATTGCGCAGCTGGGTCAGGATTTCTGGCGTCTGCGCTTGGGCATCGGACATCCGGGCAATCGCGACAAAGTCTTGGACTATGTGTTGAGCCGCCCGTCAACCGAGGATGACATTTTGATTCGTCAGAGCATCGCAGAAGCAGCCGACATCATGCCGCTCCTTCTTGGAGAGGGCACACAACAGGCGATGCATCGTTTGCACACGAACCGCGAGCCCATCTGATGCCCATCAAATGTGGCATCGTCGGTTTGCCCAACGTCGGCAAGTCGACACTCTTCAATGCTCTGACGCGCGCGCAGATCGCAGCCGAGAATTATCCTTTCTGCACGATCGATCCGAACGTCGGCGTCGTACCGGTTCCCGATCCGCGGCTGTCCGCGCTTGCGGCCATTGCCAAGCCCGAGAAGATTCTTCCTACGACTGTTGAGTTCGTCGATATCGCAGGTCTCGTCGCCGGCGCATCGCAGGGCGAGGGTCTGGGCAATCAGTTTCTGTCGCATATCCGTGAAGTAGATGCGATCGCGCACGTGGTGCGCGCATTTGACTCAAGCGACATCATCCACGTCACCGGACGCATCGATCCGCTGTCGGATATCGATACGATCGACACCGAGCTGGGACTTGCTGATCTGGCGACCCTTGAGAAGGGCATCGACCGCGCCGCGAAGGCCGCAAGAAGCGGCGAGAAGGATGTGCTGCGGAAGAAGACCCTCTTTGATCGCGTCAAACAGGAGCTGAATTCAGGCCGTCCGGTCCGCGCAATGACGCTCGCGGAAGAGGAGCGTCGCGATCTGCGTGAGCTGCATTTACTGACGGCGAAGCCCGTCATGTATGTGGCAAACGTTTCTGAGAACGGCTTCAGCAACAATCCCTATCTCACCGCTATTGAAGAGCGCGCGCGCGCCGAAAGCACGGTTGCCGTGCCCGTCTGTGCGGCCATTGAAGCGGAGATCGCGCAGCTCGAGGAAGCTGACCGGACTGAGTTTCTGGTGGAGCTTGGGCTTGCCGAGCCGGGTCTTAATCGAGTGATTCGCGCCGCCTATAGCTTGCTCGGGCTACAGACTTATTTCACCGCGGGTCCCAAGGAGGTGCGCGCTTGGACCGTACGCGCGGGCGCCACCGCCCCACAGGCGGCCGGTGTCATCCATACGGATTTTGAACACGGCTTTATCCGCGCTGAGGTCATCGGCTTTGCGGATTACATTGCCGGCAAGGGCGAGGCGGGCGCCCGTGATGCCGGCAAACTGCGTCTGGAAGGCAAGGAATACGTCGTGCGCGAAGGCGATGTCATGCACTTCCGGTTCAACGTGTGATGGTCGGGATGTCTGTGTCGCTCTTCTTGACACCTTTAACGATGCGCCCGGACAATCCCGCCCCCGCTGTGGAAAGGTAGCTCAGCTGGTTAGAGCACGGCACTCATAATGCCGGGGTCGAGGGTTCGAGTCCCTCCCTTTCCACCA
>DAITPA010000050.1:0-13429 GCA_036833805.1 Steroidobacteraceae bacterium
GTCCTTCATCGACTACGAGATGACGGTCGAGTGCAAGTAGAGCCACGTCACTAAGACTCGCTGCCGCCGGACGCCACTACAAGTTCGCTGCGAATGCGGGCATCGTGGCGCGCGGCTGCCCATGACCTGACACACCAACAGGCGCGCGCGCAGGGCAACGGCGCACCGGTAAGAGCGCTGCCGCTGCCTTCGCAAAACGTCTTAGCGCGGCGCAAAGACCAGCCGGCGATTTGAAAGCAAGACTCGGAGTGCGCATATTGGGTGAGCGCGCTAAATTGCGCCCCATCATGAAGCACCGCAAAGCAACACCCATTAACGTCACGGACCCGCGCTGGGCCGCTGTCAGGGCCCGGGATCCCAAGGCCGACGGGAAGTTTTTTTACTCCGTCAGGACGACCGGCGTGTATTGCCGCCCGTCGTGCCCCTCGCGCCCCGCAAAGCCTCAAAACGTCGCGTTTCACGCGACGCGTGCCGCCGCAGAGCGCGCTGGGTTTCGTCCCTGCAGGCGCTGCAAGCCCGATCAGCCGCCGCTCGCTGCGCGGCACGCGGCTACGGTTGCAAAGATTTGCCGCCGCATCGAAAACGCCGAGCAGGCGCCGAATCTTGCGGCGCTCGCACAGGAAGCGCGCATGAGCCCCTATCATTTTCATCGCGTCTTCAAGACGCTGACCGGCCTTACGCCGAAGGCCTATGCGGCAGCGCACCGCGCGCGGCGCGTCCGCGTCGAGCTCGGCCGCAGTCAAACGGTGACCGATGCCATCTTCGACGCCGGCTTTAACTCCGGCGGACGCTTCTACGCAACCTCAGATGAGGTATTGGGAATGACACCGACGGAGTTTCGCGCCGGTGGCGCGCGGGCCGAAATACGCTTCGCGATCGGCGAATGCTCGCTCGGCTCGATTCTCGTCGCGAGGAGCGCGAAGGGCGTGTGCGCCATTCTCCTCGGCGATGACCCGGAGGCACTCGCGCGCGATCTGCAGGATCGCTTTCCGCGCGCCAATTTCATCGGCGGCGAGCAGGAATTTGAGCGCCTGGTGGCGAAGATTGTTGGCTTCGTTGAGGCGCCCGCAATTGGACTTGATCTGCCGCTTGATGTGCGCGGCACCGCCTTCCAGCAGCGCGTTTGGCAGGCCTTGAGGAAAATCCCCGCAGGCTCTACTGCCAGCTACAGCGACATCGCGCAGCGCATCGGCGCACCGAAATCGGTGCGAGCCGTGGCACACGCCTGCGCCGCGAATACGATCGCCATCGCCATACCCTGCCATCGCGTGGTTCGCAGCGATGGCGCGCTGTCCGGCTACCGGTGGGGGGTTGAGCGCAAGCGCGCGCTCCTTGAACGCGAGGCATGAACCTCGATCTGTTCAGCAGCGTACCTGCCGTTAGGACGGAACCCGAATCGTTGGGCCCGGGCGCGGTGCTGCTGCCCGGATTGGCAGCGCCACATACGAGTTCGCTCATGTCCGCCATCAAATGGGTGGCCGAGCGCGCGCCGTTTCGCAACATGACAACCCGCGGTGGCTATCGCATGTCGGTCGCGATGACAAATTGCGGCGCGGCGGGCTGGGTTAGCGACCCCAGCGGCTATCGCTACGATGCGGTTGACCCGGACAGCGGCCTTTGCTGGCCGGCGATGCCCAGCGCATTATCCAATCTTGCCCACGATGCGTCCGCGCGCGCGGGTTTTCCCGGCTTCGCGCCCGACGCCTGTCTCATCAACCGCTATGAGCCGGGGGCACGGCTGTCATTGCACCAAGACAAGAACGAGCGCGACTATGCCGCGCCGATCGTCTCGGTGTCATTGGGATTGCCCGCTGTGTTCTTATTTGGCGGCACACGCCGCGCGGAGCGTGCGCGCCGCGTGCCGCTTGCGCACGGCGACGTCGTTGTTTGGGGCGGCCCGGCGCGTCTGCGCTATCACGGTGTGCAGCCATTGCAAGACGGCGAGCACGCCGTGCTCGGCCGGCACCGCGTGAACCTCACGTTTCGCGTCGCTCTTTAAACGCATGGGCTTTCGGACTCGACTTTCGCGGCGTCCTGTTCCAGATCCTTGGCCATGCAGACGCTGAGCTGCGAACCCGCGTACTCACCGAAACAGGGAATGGAATTGAACCCAGCCCCCTGATAGAGCCCAATCGCATCAAGTTGCCGTGTTCCGGTCTCAAGCACGAGCCGCCCGAATCCCAGCTGCCGGGCGCGCTCTTCCAACGCCGCCAGCATTATCTTGGAGATGCCGCGCCCGCGGGCAGGCGGCACGACGTACATGCGTTTGATCTCTGCAACGCCGCGTTCGATACGGCGTATCGCGCCGCAGGCGACCGGTTCACCGCCCACGTAACCGATGAGAAACGCTCCATTGGCGGGCGAAACCTCTTCGGCGTCGAGCCTGAAGTGATTGGCCCCGGGCTCCGGGTAGCGTGCCGCAAGTTCAATATTGAGCGCAGCGATGAGAAGCGTCGCCGGTGGCGAGTCGAGGTCCGCGGTGCGAATGGCAAGCGATTCGGCTGCGCTGGCGCGGCTCATTCAGCCGCGCCCGATGAATGGCATTTTCGTCGCCATGATGGTCAGGAACTGCACATTGGCATCGAGCGGCAAGGAAGCCATGTACACGATCGCCTGCGCGGCATGCTCGACGTCAAAAGTGGGCTCAGGCTTCACTGACCGGTCGGCTTGCAGAATTCCGCTCTTCATTTGCTCAACCATGGTCGTCCCCGCATTGCCGATATCAATCTGCCCGCAGGCAATGTCATAGGCGCGCCCATCCAATGATAACGATTTGGTGAGCCCGGTCATTGCGTGCTTCGAGGCCGTGTAGGGTGCGGAATTCGGCCGCGGCACCGCAGCGGATATGGATCCATTGTTGATGATGCGCCCGCCGCGCGGTGTCTGATTCTTCATCAACCTGAACGCCTGCTGCGCGCACAGGAATGCGCCCGTCAGATTGGTCTGGATCACGGCGTTCCACGCAGCGCTGCTCAAATCTTCGAACGGCACGGCCGGCGCGCTCGTGCCGGCGTTGTTGAACAGTAAATCGAGGCGCCCGTAGGCGTCGCGCAGCCGCGAAAATAAATGTGCAACCGAACTTTCGTCGGCGACGTCTGCTGTGATCGCAAACAAGTCCCGACCGGCCATGCGCGCCGTCTCAGCCAGAGGCTCTGAGCGCCTGCCGGCCAGGATCACGTGGTAGTCCTCGGCGGCGAGTGCCAACGCGGCTGCGCGCCCTATACCTGAGCCCGCGCCGGTTACGAGCGCAACTTGACTCATAGCCCCTTCCCCGGTTGCACAGGCCTAAGCGTACACACCTCTTGGTCCCTCATGCCCGCGCGTCCGCGCCCGTGGACGCCTCTCGCAAGGAGCCGGCGCCTTATGCGGATCGCCGTCCGAATCGCTCATTCCAGCGCTTTTCCAAAGTCTTAGCGCGTTTCGGGGATTAAACTGCCTGCCGCCGGTCCAAGCTGCGAGGCACGCCTGGCCCGGTAGAGGATGAATCATGGGAGCACAATCGGAAATCCAACCCGAAACCCCACAATCTGTGGCATGGATCAACCGTGATCCTGTCGCGAACGTGCCGCCAACGGGTGCGAACGAGCCCCAACCGAACAGCCCTTCGAGCCCATTGCCGGCGCGCCGAAAGTGGCTGCTGATTGCCGTAATCCTAGCCATTGTGGTGGCTGCATTTCTGTTGGTGCGCCACCTCAAAGCGACACGCCCCGGCGCCGGCCAGGCCAACGCGAATTCGATTCCCGTGGTGACCGTCACCACGCCGGGCAGCCGCGCCGTCACCGCGCGGATCAGCTTTACCGGAGCGCTCGCCGCGCGCTACGACATGCCGATCGGCTCGGACACGGACACCGGGCGCATCAAGGCGATCTACGTCGAGGCCGGCGATCATGTGAAGCAAGGCCAGATTCTGGCCCAACTCGACGGGGCCGTGCTCGTGCCGCAAGTGAATCGCCTCGCCGCCTCGGTCGAAGAATCGAAGGCTGAGGCGGCGCTCTCGGCCGCTCAATACCGTCGCGCGCTCGGCGTGCAAGGGGCGGGTGCACTCTCCGCCGAGGAGATTGAACGCCGGCGAGCGACCTCGCTCACGGATGATGCCAAGGTGAAAGTGGCCGAGGCACAACTCGCCGAGGCGCAGGCGCGCCTAGATCGCACAGCGGTGCGCGCGCCGGCGGACGGCGTCGTGCTCACGCGCACGGCCGAGGCCGGCCAGATCGCAAGTCCCGGCGGATTGCCGCTCTTTCGCCTGGCGCGGAACGGCGAAATCGAAATGCGCGGACTCGTTGCCGAACAGGACATGGCGCGGCTTAAAATCGATCAGTCCGCCGCCGTATACATCACCAACTTCGCAACGCCATTTGAGGGCAAAGTGCGCCTTCTCGGGGCCGTCATCGATCCGCTCACTCGGCTAGGTGAAATCCGCATTGCCCTGGGGTCTGATCCGGCCCTGCGGCCAGGCGCGTTCGCGCGCGGCGAAGTCGTCATCGATCACGACGAGCATCCGGTGCTGCCGCAGACCGCCGTGCTCGCCGATGCCAACGGCGCGTACGTCTTCATCATCAACGCCAAGAGTGAAGTTGAGCGCCGCGCCGTGCGCGTCATCGACACGACCGCCGCCGGCGTTGTGGTCGGCGCCGGCCTTACCGGGTCGGAGCGCATCGTCACGACCGCCGCAGGGTTTCTGCGCGAGGGCGAACCTGTAAGCGCCGTGCCGCAGCGGGAGATTTCGCGGTGAAGAACATCTCCGCGTGGGCGATCCGCCATCCGGTGCCGCCGCTCGTGCTGTTTGTCGTTATGTCGTTCATGGGGCTCGTCGCCTTCTTCCGCCTGCCGATCAATCAGAACCCGGACATTGCGTTTCCATTGGTCGAGGTGACCGTATCCGAACCGGGCGCGGCACCCACCGAAATAGATACGCAGATCGTGCAGAAGATCGAGGGCGCGGTCGCGGGCATCGGCAATATCAAACGCATTATCTCGCTCTCCATGGAAGGCGACGCCTTGACGAGTATCGAGTTCCAGATCGGAACGCCCGTCGACCGCGCGGTCGCCGACGTGCGCGATGCCGTCACCAAAGTGCGGAGTCAGCTTCCGGAGGGGATCCAGGAACCCGTCGTGCAGAGAATCGACATCGACGGCGGCGCCATCGTGTACTACGCGGTGAGCACCACCAGCATGACGGAAGAGGAGCTGTCCTGGTTCATCGATAACACGATCACCAAACGCCTGCTGGGAGTTGCCGGGGTCGCGCAGGTGCAGCGCGGCGGCGGCGTGGATCGCGAAATCCGCGTCGACCTGGATCCGGCGCGCATGCAGGCGCTCGGCATCACCGCGGTCGACGTCAATCGGCAGCTGCGGCAGCTCAACATCGACGCTCCGGGCGGACGCGCGCAATTGGGCGGCGGCGAACAGTCGATTCGCGTGCTGGGCGGTGCCAGCTCGGCGGTGCGTCTTGCCGATACCCAGATCATGCTCCCAGGCGGGCGCTTCGCGCGGCTCGCCGATGTCGCCGAGGTGCACGACGGCGTTGCTGAAGTGCGCACGCTGTCGCGCTTCAACGGCCGCCGGGCGACCACCTTCGGCGTGCTGCGCGCACGCGGCTCCTCTGACGTCAACGTATTGAAGGGCGTGCAGAAGGAGCTCGAGAAGGTCTCCAAGGACTTCCCGCAAGTGAAGCTGAAGGAGATCTTCACCACGGTCGATGAGACCTATGAGATGTTCGAATCCTCGATGCTCGCGCTCATCGAGGGCTCGCTGCTCGCGGTGCTCGTGGTGTGGTTCTTCCTGCGCGACATGCGGGCGACGGCGATATCGGCGCTCGCCATCCCGCTGTCCGCCGTTCCGACCTTCGCCTTCATGCAGTGGATGGGTTTCACGCTCAACCAGATCAGTCTCCTCGCCCTCTCGCTCGTGGCCGGTGTGCTGGTGGACGACGCCATAGTCGAGATCGAAAACATCGTGCGCCACATGCGCATGGGCAAGAGCGGCTTTGAGGCCGCCCTCGATGCGGCGGATGAGATCGGGCTTGCGGTGGTCGCCTGCTCGGCGACGATCATTGCGGTTTTTCTCCCCGTGAGCTTCATGGGCGGCATCACCGGGCAGTTCTTCATGCAGTTTGGCCTGACGGTGGCGGCGGCGGTGTTCTTCTCGCTGCTGGTCGCGCGGCTCATCACGCCGGTGATCGCGGCGTATTCATTGCAGTCAGACAGCCTGAAGGTCCATCATGATGGGCCGGTCATGGCGCTCTATTTGAGAGCGCTGCGCTGGTGCGTCCAGAACCGCTGGACGACGCTGGCGTTTGGTATCGGTTTCTTCGCATTGTCCATTTTCGCGTTCAGCATGCTGCCGACGACTTTCGTGCCACAAGCCAACGGCACAAATTCGACGCTCAATATCGAGCTGCCGCCCGGAGTGCGCCTCGACGACACCGCCGCAGTGGCGGCGCAAGCGGCCGCCATTCTGATGCGTCAGCCCGAGGTCACCGACGTCGTGGAGGCGGTCGGTGAAGGCGGCAGCATCTCCGGTGAAGTGCGTAATGCAACGCTGTACATCTCGCTCGTGCCGCGCACCGCGAGGAAGCTCACACAACGCCAATTCGAGCAGAAGATCATTCACGATCTCAAAAAGATTCCCGATGCGCGCATCGACTTTATGAATGGCGGCGGCAACGGTGGCGGCGGCCGCGACATCACTTTGTTCATGACCGGCGATGATGGCGCTCTCGTGCGGAGCACCGCACAGCAGATTGTCACCGAAATGCGCGGCCTGCCGATGCTGCGCGATCCGCGCATCAATGGCGACCTGCCGCGTCCGGAAATCGTCATTCGGCCACGCCTCGATCTCGCCGCGCAGCTCGGTGTCACGGTGCAAAGTATCAGCCAGACGGTGCTGATCGCGACTCTCGGGGATATACCGCAGAACGTGGCTAAGTTCTCCCTCTCGGACCGTCAGATCCCGATACGCGTAAGCCTCGTCGAGCATTCGCGCAATGACCTGGCGACGCTGGAGAATCTGCCGGTGCCGACGGCTTCCGGACAGACCGTGCCCTTGAAATCCGTCGCCGACCTTAACTTCGGCGAGGGGCCGACAAAAGTACGCCGCTATAACCAGAGCCGGCGCGTGTCCATGGAAGCGGACTTGAATGGCGTTGTGCTCGGCACGGCAATGGACGCGATCCGCGAACTGCCAACAATGAAGCACCTGCCGCAAGGCGTGCACCTCGTCGAAGTCGGTGACGTCGAGGTGATGACGGAGCTCTTCACGAATTTCTCGCTCGCCATGGCGACCGGCGTGCTGATGGTGTTTGCGGTGCTGGTGCTGTTGTTCGCGCGCGTCTTCCAGCCGCTCACTATTCTCTCGGCGCTGCCCTTGTCGGTGGGCGGCGCGGCGGTTGCTTTGATGATCTGCCAGATGGCCGTATCGCTACCGGTCGTGATCGGCTTTCTCATGCTGATGGGCATCGTCGCCAAAAACTCGATCCTGCTCGTCGACTTCGCCATCGAAGAAATGCGCGCCGGCAAGGATCGACTGACGGCGCTCATGGAATCCGGTCACAAGCGCGCCCGGCCCATTGTCATGACCACCATCGCAATGATCGCGGGCATGCTCCCCGTCGCCATCGGCATACATGGCGATTCCTCATTCCGCGCGCCGATGGCGGTCGCCGTCATCGGCGGACTCTTGACGTCCACACTGCTGACGCTTGTCATCGTGCCGGCGGCATTCACGGTGGTCGACGACATCGAACGCTGGATAGGGCCTAAGGTTTCGGGCGCGCTCGCGCCGCGCCCCACAAAGGCGGCGACAGTCAAACCGCACGCGGTGGGGTGAGATGCGTCGACCGGTATGGTGGCTGCGACTGGCTGCCGCACCGCCGCTCTCCGCTCTGTACGCGCTCGCGAGCCTCATTGGCTGGGTGACGTACCGGCTATTTCCCTATCGCGAGCACGTCGTGCGCGAGAATCTCGGCATCGCTTTTCCGCAACTCGACGAAGCCGCGCTGCGGCAGACCATGCGCCGCTATTACGCGGGTTATGCGCAAGTACTGGTGGAGATTGTGAAGGCGGCAAGCCTACCTGCGGAGAAGCTCGCCGCGCATGTCGCGATCGCTAATATTGAGCTCGTGCGGGCGCCGCTTGCACGCGGCACGCCGGTCATCATCGTCGCGGCGCATCAATGCAATTGGGAGTGGTTTCAGCTGGCGCTGTCGCACGAGCTCGGCTTCCCGCTCGATGCCGCCTACAAACCGCTCGTCAATCCCTGGGCGGAGCGCGAAATGCTCACGCTCCGCAGCCGCTTCGGCAGCCGTCTTGTGCCCGCGGACGCCCTGCTTGCAGATATTTTGCAGCGCCGCCTGGTGGTACGCGCCATCTGCATGATCGCCGACCAGGAGCCGACCAGGAGCGAGCATAAACATTGGACGCGGTTCCTCAACCGCGACACGGCTTTCTTCCTGGGCGCGGAGGAGATCGCGCGCGTGACACGCTACCCGGTGTTCTTTGCCGCCATGCGCCGCACGGCGCGCGGACGCTACCTCATGGAGTTCACAAGTCTTGCCGCCGCGGGCGAAACGCTGGCGGCGGGAGAACTGACCGAGCGCTATGCGCGCCTCGTCGAGGCGCAGATTCGCGCTTCACCGCCGGATTGGCCGTGGTCCCACAAGCGCTGGCGCCTAAAGAAGTCGCTCTACGGCAACCGTTAGCGCCGCAGCTCCTTGGGGAGCGAAAAATAGACGGTCTCTTCCCGGCCGGCAATTTCGCGCGTGACTTCCCCGCCCCAGCTTTTGAGCCGTTCGATCACCTGCTGCACCATGACCTCCGGGGCGGATGCGCCGGCGGTCACTCCTACCGCGGACTTGCCGAGAAACCACTCGTGGTTGAGGTCCTCCGGGCCGTCAATGAGGTAGCCGGGAATGGCGGCACGATCAGCAAGCTCGCGTAAGCGGTTGGAGTTGGAGCTCGTGCGCGAGCCCACGACCAGAAGCACATCGCACTCGCCGAGAAGCTTTTTGACGGCGTCCTGCCGGTTTTGAGTCGCATAGCAGATGTCCTCACGCCGCGGTGTTGCAAGCTCCGCGAAGCGCTGTTTCAGCGCCGCGACAATCTGCGTCGTATCGTCGACCGACAGCGTCGTCTGGGTGACGAAGGCGAGTCGGGCCGCGTCGCGCACGGCAAGCCTTTCGACGTCTGCGACGCTCTCCACCAGGTGCATACGCCCGCCGAAGGAGGCGTCGAAGCGCCCCATGGTGCCCTCGACCTCCGGGTGGCCCGCGTGGCCGATCAGAATTACATCGCGTCCTTCGCTTGCATAGCGCTGCACTTCCATATGCACCTTGGTCACAAGAGGACAGGTCGCATCAAACACCTTAAGGCCGCGGCTCGCGGCCGCCTCGACCACCGCGCGCGACACGCCATGCGCTGAGAAAATCACGGTCGCCCCTTCGGGCACGTCACCGAGCTCCTCGACAAATACCGCGCCCAGGCCCCGCAGGCGCTCGACGACATGGAAATTATGCACGACCTCGTGACGCACGTAGATCGGCGCGCCGAACAGTTGCAGCGCGCGCTCCACGATGTCGATGGCGCGATCGACGCCGGCGCAGAAGCCGCGCGGATTGGCAAGCAGAATCTGCATCAACTCCTCCCCTCGCCGCGCCCGCTCTCGAGCAACGCATCGAGCAGCAAGAGCGCCGCGCCAATCGTAATCGAGGAGTCGGCCACATTGAACGCCGGAAACTCCGCGCGCTGCCAATGCGCGACGATGAAGTCGATCACTTGACCCAAACGCAAGCGGTCAATCACGTTGCCAAGCGCGCCTGCCAGAATGAGCGCAAGACTTAAAGACAGAAGCCACTCCTTACCCGACTGCAGGCGCCGCATCCAGATCACGATGGCGCCTGCGACGCCAAGCGCAAGCGCCGTGAAGAACCAGCGCTGCCAGCCGGAGGCGTCCTCGAGGAAGCTGAAGGCCGCGCCTTTGTTGTAGCGCAGGCTGATGTCGAGCACCGGCAGCACTTTAATGCTGCTGTAGAGTGCGACGTGCCGCACGACAACAAGTTTCGTGACCTGGTCAATGGCGATCACGATAGCCGTGACCGGCAGCCAGCGCCAGCCGCTCGCTGCCATCATGCGAACACGCGCCGTTCGCCCGGCAGCGCAAGATTGCTGACACAGCGATTACACAGTTCCGGATGCTCTGGGTGAGAGCCGACATCCGCTCGATGATGCCAGCAGCGCACGCATTTGGGTTTTTCCGAAGGGGTGACACTGATGAGCTCCTCGCTGCCGGAGGCGCCCTCGTGAAGATGCGCTGCGGAAGTGATGAGAAGGAAGCGCAGCTCGCCGCCCAAGCCGGCAAGCGTTCGGTAGGTCGCGGGCGAGGCGGATACAGTCACTTCCGCATCGAGCGATGAACCGATAGCGCCGTTGTCGCGCAGCTCTTCGAGCTTGCGCGACACCTGGGCGCGAAGCGCGATCAGCGCCGGCCAATTGATGGTGGTTTCAGGCACTTCGGGCAACGGATGCCAGGTCGCGAGGAACACGGATTCCAAGCGCGGCCCGGGAAGCTCTCGCCAGATCTCCTCCGCCGTGAACGACAGGATGGGCGCAAGCCAGCGCACGATGCTCTCGGCGATGTGAAACATCGCTGTCTGCGCCGAACGGCGCGCGTGACTGGCCGAGGGCGTCGTATACAAACGATCCTTCAGAATATCGAGATAGAAGCCGCCCAGATCCACGACGCAGAAATTATGGACCTTCTGGTAGATCAAGTGAAAGGCGTAGCTTCTATAGGCCGCAATGATCTCTTCCTGCAGATTGAGCGTGCGTGCCAGCGCGTAGGCATCAAGCGCCACCATCTGATGGCAGGCGACAGAGTGTTCTTGCGGGTCAAAGCCCTGCAGATTGCCCAACAGAAAGCGCACCGTGTTCCGCATGCGCCGGTAGGAGTCCGCCATGCGCTTCAGGATCTCGTCCGACACGCTCATCTCGTTCGCGTAGTCGGTGGCTGCGACCCACAGGCGCAGCACATCGGCGCCCATGTTCTGAATCACCTTCTGCGGCGCAATCACATTGCCGATCGATTTCGACATCTTGCGGCCCTTCTCATCCACCGCAAATCCGTGCGTGAGCACGCCGTGATAGGGCGCACGTTCGTACATCGCCTCGGACATGAGGAGCGAGCTGTGGAACCAGCCGCGATGCTGGTCGGAGCCCTCAAGGTACAGATCAACGGGCGCCTTCAATTCCGGCCGCAACGTGCCGACGCACTCGAACGACAGGCCCGAGTCGGCCCACACGTCCATGACGTCCGTGACCTTAGCGTAGTGGGCAGCGTCGTCACCCAAGAGCTCCTTCGCATCAAGCTCGAACCAGGCCTCCACCCCACCGCGCTCCACGAGCAGCGCCGCCGCCGTGATGAGTTCGAGCGTGCGCGGGTGGCGCTCGCCCGTCACCTGATGCACGAACAGCGGAATCGGCACACCCCAGGTGCGCTGTCGGGAGATACACCAGTCGGGACGGTTCTCAATCATGCCGGCGATGCGCTGCGCGCCCCATGCGGGGGTCCAGGTCACCTCTTTGACGTCGCGCAGCGCATGTTCGCGCAGCTGCTTCGCGTCCATGCTGATGAACCACTGCGGCGTTGCGCGAAAGATGAGCGCTGTCTTGTGGCGCCAGCAGTGCGGATAGCTGTGCGTCACCGGTTCGTACTTGAAAAGCCTGCGCTTCTCTTCAAGCACGGCGACGACATGCGCATTCGCATCCCAAACAAGCTCACCGCCAAAGAGCGGCGTTGTGTGCACGAAGCGTCCGTTATTGCCGACCGGATTTTCGACCGGCAGGCCATAGCGCTTGCCGACCACGAAGTCATCGAGGCCGTGCGCGGGTGCGGTGTGCACGATACCGGTGCCGGCATCAAGCGTCACATGCTCGCCCAGAACGACCGGCACGACGCGATCGTAGAACGGGTGATGGAAGCGAAGACCTTCAAGCGCACTGCCATAGACACCCCTGACATTACTGTCCGCAGCGTCGGTCTTGGTGATGCCGTTGACGACATACGCTTCAACCCGCGCGCGCAGGTCACTTGCGAGCAGCAAGCTGCCGCGGTTCGTTGCGACCAGCGAATACTGATAATCCGGATGGACGCTCAAGGCCTCATTCGCGGGCAGCGTCCAAGGGGTCGTCGTCCAAATGACGGCATAGACCGGGCCCGCGGGCAGCATCTCCAGGGTGAATGCCTGGCGCAGCTTCTCGCGGTCCTCATCGACGAGCGCAAATCCGACATCGATACCGGGGGAGGTGCGCTCCTCGTACTCGACTTCCGCCTCGGCGAGCGCCGAGCGGCAATCAAGACACCAATGTACGGGCTTTACGCCGCGGTATACATGGCCGTTGTGCACCACCTGGCCGAAAGCGCGCAGCTGTTGCGCCTCGTAGGCAGGATCCATGGTGCGATAGGGATGATCCCAATCCCCAAACACCCCGAGCCGTTTGAAGTCGGTGCGTTGCGCCTGGATCTGCTCCTCGGCAAACTTGCGGCAGGCGCTCCGGAACGCTGTGGCGTCGAGCTTCTGGCCCGGGCGGCCGTACTTTTTCTCGATCTGCAACTCGATCGGCAAGCCGTGACAGTCCCAGCCCGGCACATAGGGCGCATCGTAGCCATCGAGGAAGCGCGACTTTACGACCATGTCCTTCAGGATCTTGTTGACGGCATGGCCAATATGGATGACGCCGTTCGCGTACGGCGGGCCGTCATGCAGCACGAAGCGCGGACGACCGCGCGCGACTTCGCGCTGGCGGTTGTAGATCCCAAGCGCATCCCAGTACGCAAGCGTTACGGGCTCGCGCCGCGCAAGATCCGCCTTCATCGGAAATTGCGTCTGCGGAAGATTGATCGTGTGCTTATAGTCCATCGGTCAGCTCAACACTCCAAAATGTGCCGCGCCTGGGCAGCATCGATATGCATCTGCCGAGTGAGCGCAGCGAGGTCCGCGAAGTGCTCCTCATCACGCAGCTTCGCGACGAACTCGACTTCAATCTCGCATCCATAAAGATCGCCGGCAAAATCGAACACGTGCGCCTCAAGGAGAGGCTCGGTGCCCCCCACGGTCGGGCGCGTGCCAAGGCTCGCAACTCCCGGCAGCGCCGCGGCGGCTGCGCCTTTAACGCGCACCGCAAATATCCCGGCAAGCGGCGCACGCTTGCGATGCAGCCGGATGTTCGCCGTGGCGAATCCCAGCTCGCGCCCCAGATGGCTGCCATGCACGACACGGCCAATCATCGAATAGGCCCTGCCGAGCCAACGCTCGGCCAGCTCAAAATCGCCCCGCGCCAACGCTTGCCGCACACCGCTGCTGCTGACGCGCTCGCCCGCCAGCATCACGGGTGCGACGACATCCACCCTGTAGCCGAAGCGTGCGCCGCCGGCGGCG
>DAITPA010000051.1:0-12646 GCA_036833805.1 Steroidobacteraceae bacterium
CGCAGGCGCCGGATTTCAACCGGGGCTTGGCGAGCGCTACAAACCACAGGGCTAGGCAGGAATGCGCAGGCGTTCGGTGAATAGCCGAGTTTGACAACAAAGCTGACAGCTACGAATAGATTTTGCGACGCCATGGATCACGGCCGACCGCGTCGGGCCATCGCGCACGTCGAGTCCAAGAGCGTTTCGGTTCCGGGCACATTCTTGCCTGTAACTACGATGAATCCGGCGCCATCCTTGAACTGCATGCCGGCAACCATCAGCGTGTAGGCACCCATATCACGCTTGGCTCCTGGCATGCGCTCCGCCAACAGCGCGAATGGATTGGCTGTACCCAAGTCCTCGCCCATCAGCCGCAGCGCCTGGTATTGTCCTTCCGCAAGCGTTATCGGCGACCAGCTGTCGTTAAGGCGGTTGGCGGCCGCCTTGAGCACGCGATGAATTTCTCTGCCCAGGCATTCGATGTGGATGTGCAGTTGGTCCTGAGTGCGGGCGCGCTGGGGATTAACTGCAAGCCCAATGACGTCTCTTGTCACGGTGCGCCCGAGTAGCGCCACAATCTCGCCGCGTGCGCGCCAGGCCGCCGCGAAATAGTTTGGTGCGTTGGCCGCAAGAACTTCAGAACTCTCTATCCCGGCAGTGGTCGTCGTGGGAATTAGCAGGAAATGCGCGCCTCCCCTGATGTCGGCAAGAACGGCGTAGCCGGCGCTGTCGCGGTCGGGATCAGATAGATAGACGCTCGCGCACGGAGCCGGGCCTTTTTTCCTGAGCCAATGAACGACACACTGCTCTTCAACGATTTGCCGCAAAGCATCGCGGTTCGCAGTGCGCGGTTCCATCGCCGCCGGCAGCGCGGTGCAGGCGCACGCGATAAGGACGACGGAACGTAATTTCGCAACCGCTATGCTCATCACCCAACTACTTATCCGGACACGCAAATCCGCAGCCGCCATCGCGAGGCTGCGCTTGCCATTTTGCTGCAAACGCTGGTGACGCGACATTGCAAACGCGTGGCGGCCGCGGGCAGCACGCCGTCCGTTCCGGACGCTGCAGGGCATGCGCCGCCCGGTAAGGCGCGCTCGATCCGTCCGAAAAAGCCTTTTTGCTCGCATTCCCGCGCTCGGCCACTCTCGCAAGTCGTCAACGGCGACCAGACTTGCAGAAGCTGATGCGCAGGGACGAGGATCTTGATGTGCTGTCCCACGAACAGCTGATCGTGCAAGTCAAGCGGCTGCGGACGGCGATTCGAACACACAGAGACTCGAGCGGTCATGATCTGTGCTGACATCATCCGGCGCTTTGGGCTCTGCTGCCCGAGAAACTGAGTGCAGCGATCGCGCTGCCCGGGAGGCCGCAGTTCATGTGCGGCTGCATAGGCTACCGTCAATCGCTCGATCAGCAAGCGCCCGACGCGCCCCGCACGCGCGCGCACTTTCAGAACTGAAGACAGCGCGTGTGTTGAACGGGGCCTTGCCTCGGCAGCTGCATATAACATGCGCTTGCAGACTCGATAGGTTGCACAATGCGCGCATTGGGCAGGCAGTCCTGCAAAATGCTCTCACCGGAACTGTAAATTTGGGCCATTCGCGCCGCAGGCAGAATAAGCGCTTTTGATGAAAACATTACTACGAGTCCGCACGCTGGCTTTGTGGGCAGCCTCGATCCAGATCCAGGTGTTATGCATATCGCCGGCACTCGCCTCCAGTGCCGATGTCAAGCGAATGCAGATCGAAGCTCAAGACACCACCATTGTCCGCGACGATTGGGGGATTGCTCACGTCCATGGGAAGAGCGACGCTGACGCCGTGTTTGGCATGATCTATGCCGAAGCAGAAGATGATTTTAATCGCGTGGAGACCAATTATCTCAACACGATGGGGCGGCTGGCGGAAGCCGAAGGCGAGAAGGCCATCTATCAAGATTTGCGAGTGCGGCTTTTCGTAAGCCCGGGTGCACTCAAGCGGCGGTACGCGGCAAGTCCTGCTTGGCTGCAGGTACTAATGACGGCGTGGGCGGATGGCTTGAATCTCTATCTTCGCAGCCATCGACAGGTGAAACCGCGCGTGATCGGGAAGTTCGAGCCGTGGATGGCGTTAAGCTTCAGCGAAGGGAGCATAGGAGGCGACATCGAGCGCGTGCCGCTCGATGCGCTCGCAACCTTTTACGGCGCGCGCCCGCGCGCGCGCTTCGCGGCGGCGCAGCGCGATCAGCCGCAAGAACCGAAGGGCTCGAACGGCTTTGCCATAGCCCCAGCGAATGCAAAGAACCATCATGCCTTGCTGCTCATCAATCCGCATACGTCGTTTTTCTTTCGCTCAGAACTGCAGGCGACGAGCGATGAAGGGCTCAACGCCTATGGCGCAGCCACTTGGGGGCAATTCTTTATCTATCAGGGGTTCAACGAGCGCGTCGGCTGGGTGCACACGTCAAGCGGCTTGGACGCAGTCGATTTCTTCTCGGAAACGATCGTAAAGAAGCACGGGCGAATCTTTTATCGCTACGCAAGCGAGCTGCGTCCTGTCTCGACATCGACAATCAGAATTGCTTATCGCGACCGACGCGGCGGTTATGCATGGAAGAGCTTTACGGCATACCGGACGCACCATGGGCCAATTATTCAAGAGCGTGATGGTAAGTGGGTCAGCATCGCTCTGATGCAAAAACCCGTCGAGGCCTTGAGCCAGTCCTTCCTGCTTACCAAGGCGCAAAGTTACGCAGCTTTCATGAAGGTCATGGAGCTGCGCGCCAACTCGTCAAATAATACAATCTTCGCGGACGCTGACGGCGACATCGCCTACCTGCATCCGCAGTTCATTCCCCGCCGTGACGACCGTTTCGACTATACAGAGCCGGTGGACGGTGCCGATCCTGCCACCGATTGGCACGGGCTGCACGCGCTCGACGAGGCACCGCACCTCTTAAATCCGCCCAACGGCTGGATCATGAACACAAACAATTGGCCGTATTCAGCCGCGGGAGCAAATAGCCCCAAGCGTGAAAACTATCCCCGTTATATGGATACAGCAGGCGAGACGCCGCGCGGCGTACACGCCGCAATGGTTCTGCAAGACACGCAGGACTTTACGCTCGCATCGCTAAATGACGCGGCTTTTGACTCTTACCTGCCCGCATTTGCGCGTTTGATCCCAACGCTTTTGAAGGCCTATGATGGTCTAGCTGCGACGCGCCCCTTGAAAGGCAAGCTCGGGGAACAAATCGAGATCCTGCGGAGCTGGGACTATCGCTGGTCTGCTGAATCTGTGGCGACTTCGCTTGCCTGTCTTTGGGGTGATGCACTTTGGGGCGAGGTCGAGAAGGACGCGAAAGGCGCCAAGGTATCGGTCTATGACTACATAGCGGAGCGTACTACTGGGGAGCAGAAGCTTGCGGCTCTGGCCGCAGTATCCGGGCGCCTGGAACATGACTTTGGCAGCTGGCGAATCGCGTGGGGCGAGATCAATCGCTTTCAGCGCTTAACAGGCGATATCGTGCAGACGTTTACGGACGCGGGCGCGAGCGTCGCGATCCGCTTCACTTCCGCACGCTGGGGCTCATTGGCCTCTTTTGGAGCGCGTCGCTACGAGGGCACCAATAAGTACTATGGATCCAGCGGCAATAGCTTCGTCGCCATCGTCGAATTCGGCGAAAAGGTTGCTGCGCGTGCCGTCTCGACAGGCGGTGAGAGCGGCGATCCACACTCGGCGCACTTCGACGATCAAACGGCGCGCTATGCCGACGGGGCGCTTAGGGAAGTCTATTTCTACCCGTCGCAACTCATCGGCCATATCGAGCGCGCATATCATCCGCACTGACGACGTTGTCCCATTTTGACGGCGGCAAGCGAAGTTGTAGACAGATCACAGGTCGTTGCCCGTGGAGCAGCTAACTGACAGGGCACCGCGCGCGTCCAAAGCAGCGCGAAATGCTCATCACGCGTCAGAGTGTTCGGCACGAGCCTTGAGGCGGGTGCCGCGCCAAAATATGCCGGTACCGATCAAGTTTACAGCGAGCGCGGCGAGCGCGACTTTGAGTGCGAACAACCACGGGTGGGGTACAGGGACGATGGGGATCAGGTTGAACACCATTGACAGCGCCGTGACGGCGATGCCGCACAGGCAGGCAAGACGCAGCACGATTCCGGGACGCAGGTCCGGGCGCAAGCTGCAGCGCGTGCCGGCGCCAAGCGGAACTGCAAACATGAGCAGGTAATTCAAGCCGTAGCAGAGGTTGCCGCTGGTGACGATAAGCTGGAAGGCTTCTTGCGCACCGGTGCCGATGGAGGCAAAACAGGAGCACATCACGGCGAGCAGCCCGATCACGACGAGGGACCGAGTGGGCGTGCGGAAGCGCGGATGCAGACGGGTGAACCAGCTGGGAATGAGATGGTCCCAGGCGGCAACCATCGGCAGACGGCTTGTCTCGGCGACGAGCACGGCGAACTGGGCGATGGTGGCCGCGGCGAGGACGAGGATGGCAGCGCGGCCGAGCAGTTGGCCCCAGTCGACTGAGCCTGCAATCATAGGATGAGCAAAGGCGGTGGCGAGAGCTTGAGGGACGGGTCCGGTGAGGTCGATCTTTTCGGCCGGAGTGTAGGTAAGCAGCGAACCCGTCATGAGCATGTACAGCAGGGCAATACCGGGGGCGGCGATCCAGGCGGAGCGCAAGATGGTGCGCGCGGCATCGCGGGTTTCGCCGGCAAAGATGGCGACTTGCTCAAGACCGGTGAGCCCGTTGAAGGTGAGCTTGGTGAAAAGATTGAGGCTCATCAGCGTGATGACGGGGAACGCGAGTGAGAACGGCCGCTGCGGGGCGATGTGCGGATGGCTGCTGCTCGTGTGGGGGTGCACGAACAGTAGAACCGCGAGGAGCGCGATCACGAGGAGCGTGACGCCGGTACCGAAGTGCGCGATCCAGCGTCCCATACGAAAGCCGGGAATATTGACCAGCACGATGAGCCCGAACAGCCCGATGTTGAGTCCGGTGATGAAGGCGTGACTGTCAACCATCCAGGCAGCGCGGGGCCCGAGCGCGTAGCTGAGGCTAGCGCCCGTTTGGATGCCGAGGCTCGAGACGGCAAGCAGCGCCCATGCGCCAAAGTTCCAGGCACTGATAAAGCCGGCAAACGGGCCGAAGGTATGCTTGGTCCATTGATAGACGCCACCTTCAAGAGGCCAGATCTTGACGCAGTAGTTGATGACCGTAGCGACGGGTAGGAACAAGAAGACGACGCCGAGCAGCCAGAATGCAACGTGGGTACTACCCTGACGCGCGGCGATCCCGCACCAGGTGACGCCGACCACGAGCAAGACCTGCATCGGGATGAGGTCAGCAAGGCCGAGTGACTTGCGCAGCGCGTGCTGTGCACGTTCGCTCGTGAGCGGTGCCTCGCTGGCAGGTGCCGCTGGCGACTTCAATGTCTGACGCGCGTCATGTCACTGGCGACTTTTGCGCGACATAAGCCATTCGGAATTGGGGCAGCGAGTCGGTGATCGGCCACCCTTGTCACTTCGATGCAACAAAGGCGTGAGCAATTGGCCGTTGCGGCTGAGTTCGGGGCCATGGCGGGTCTGATGCATCGCGACAGCGATGGCAACCACGGCCGGGCCGCCGACGGAAACGTCGCGCTCCCGGCCTTCCTGTTCGGCGCTGAGGCCACCCTCAAACCGCTGCCTTCCGCCATCTTGTTGTCCTGCGTTCCCCCGCGTTACGAATATTCGCGGATGCATGCATGGTTGGCAACAAACATAGGTTGGCGCCTGTGGCCAGACTGATGGCGCCCGCAAGCCGGATCGACTAATCTTTTCGCTCGATCAACGAGCTCCGCTTGACTGCGGCGCGACGAAGGCGAAAGTAGATGAGACGCATCAAGGTTCTGGCGGCTGCTTTTGTGGTCACAAGTCTGGCCGCAGCAGCAGCGGGCAACTGCGCGGAAGGAGCGGATGGGCGGCAGCGATTCCGCGATATCTATAAAGAGCTCGTTGAGACGAACACCACGCTCTCCGTCGGCGACTGCACGCTCGCCGCGCAGCGCATGGCGGCGCGACTCAAGACCGCCGGCTATCCGGATGCGGATCTGCACGTATTCGTGCCGGAAGGGCATCCCAAGGAGGGCGGCCTGCTGGCAGTGCTGCATGGCTCCGACGCCAAAGCCAAGGCGATTCTAATGCTCGCACATATCGATGTGGTCGAGGCCAAGCGCGAGGACTGGACGCGCGATCCCTTCACACTGATCGAGGAGGACGGCTACTTCTACGGCCGCGGCACGAGTGACATGAAGGCCCAGGCCGCGATTTGGGTCGATAATCTGATCCGCTATCGTGGCGAACATTATAAACCCAAGCGCACGATCAAGATGGCACTGACCTGCGGGGAAGAGACCAACAGCGCGCTGAACGGCGCTGGCTGGCTCGCCACAAACGCGCGCGACGCCATAGATGCGCAGCTTGCTCTCACGGAGGGCGTCGATGGTGATCTCGACGCGCAGGGCCGCCACATCGCGCTCGAAATTCTCGCCGCCGAAAAAACATCGCAGAACTTTGTGTTCGAGACGACCAATCCCGGCGGCCACAGCTCACGGCCGGTACCCGACAACGCGATCTATCAGCTGGTGCGTGCAGTGGATCGGGTGAGCCACTACGAATTCCCGGTGCAGCTTGATGACGCCAACCGTGCGTATTTTACCGGCATGTCAAAGATCGTCGGCGGCGAGGCGGGCGCCGCTATGGCGGACGTGGTCAGGAATCCGCAGGACGCGCGTGCGATTGCCGTACTCGATAAGAACCAGAATTGGCACGCCATGCTTCGCACGACCTGCGTTGCAACCATGCTGTCGGCCGGCCACGCAACCAACGCCCTGCCGCAACGGGCACACGCGAACATCAACTGCCGCATCTTTCCCGGCGTCACGCGCGATGACATCCTCGCGCAACTCGTGAAGATCGCTGATGACCCCGCCGTCGTGGTCACGATCCCCGAGGTCAGGGGACCGGCCGCAAAACCCTCACCGTTAACGCCGCAAGTCTTGCAGCCGATCGAGAAGCTGGCGCATGAGATGTGGCCTGGAGTTCCCGTTGTTCCTGCTCTTGAGCCGGGCGCATCGGACGCCCAGTTCCTGAATCCGGCGGGCATTCCGACCTATGGGATCACCGGACTCTTCACGGACCCCGACGGCGGGCACATCCACGGACTGAACGAGCGCATCCGCGTCGGATCGGTCTATGAGGGCCGTACGTTTCTCTATCGGCTGGTGAAGCTCTATGCAGAGCAGTAAGGCGCACGCGGCGCGGCTCGCGATTGCGCCGATCGTCAGGATCTTAGGACCTTATCGATGAGTTCGCCGATCGCGCACTATTCATCTGCACCATAGGCAGTCTCGAGCGCGCTAGCATCGATGCCCTGCTCATTGAGATAGCGGGTCAGTGAATCGCTGCGCCCATGTGTGAGCAGCACACGCTTGGCGCGAGTCGCAAGACACGTCTCAATGAGCGCCGCCCAATCCGCGTGATCCGACAGTACAAACCCACGGTCATAGCCACGACGCCTGCGATCACCACGCACGCGCATCCAGCCGGAGCAAAAGCCGCTCGAGTGCTCGCCAAAGCGCCGCATCCACGGCGTCCCGGCGGCACCCGGCGGGGCGATGATGAGCGCGCCGCGATAGTCAGTCGCGCGCTCGGTCGTGGCTGCAAGAGTCGGCACCATGGCAACGCCAGATTTGCGGTAGAGATCCACGAGCGCTCCCACAGCACCGTGGACATAGACTGGCTCTTGAGTAAATGCGCATAATTCCGCGAGCACGCGCTGCGCTTTGCCGAGTGCATAGCAGAACAGAACCGAAGACAATCCGCGCTCGCGGTTCACGTTCCACCAGCGCACGATCTCCGCGATGACGTCGCGAGTATCCGGCCAGCGGTAGATTGGCAGGGCAAACGTCGCCTCGCTTATGAAAACGTCGCACTCAAGCGGCGCAAGTGCTGTACAAGTCGGATCGGGCTGACGTTTGTAGTCGCCCGAGACGACCCAAACCCTACCCGCGTGTTCGATGCGTACCTGCGCAGATCCCAAGACGTGGCCGGCTGGATGTAGAGAAACGCTGGTCGACCCGAACGAGCGCGGCGACCCATACTCGATCGCCGTGAGCGTATGTCCGGAGCCGAGGCGGTGGCGCGCGAGCGACGCACCCGGCTGTGCGACGATGTACTGCGCGCTGCCGTGGCGCAGATGATCACCGTGCGCATGCGTAATTACGGCGGTCTGCACGGGTTGCCAGGGATCGATGTAGAAATCCCCGGCGGGGCAATAAAGACCGCGACCCGTGACGGTGACGAGAGCTTCTGGATCAGGTGTCACAGTTAGGCGAATGTTGGCGCAGTCACATGCGGGTTGCGGTCATGATTAGGCCTGCCGGCATTGATTACAACCCGGACCATCGCCCGGCCTACGCAACGACAGCGCTACCGTGAGAGCGTCCAAATTGTCAATTAGGGAAGTCTGATGCCGAGCCGAACCGCTCCGCGCGCGCAGCCGCGTAAATCGCGGCCTAAGTCCAAGGGGCGCACTGCGATCTCAAAGCTCTGGCCGAGCGCGCGCATGCGCCGTCGGGCCTGGCGCGCGTTTCAGCGGGCGCCGCGGATTGTGCAAGTCATGATGGGCTGCGCGCTCATTGTGACGGCATGGTTCGTCCTCAATTGGCTCTACCAGGTCGTCCGCAAACCCTCGGAACTCTTCTTTCCCGTCAGTGGCACACTCTATAGGACACCGCCGCAGACGTGGCGGCAGTACGCGCCGCTCTTTGAGAAGGACGCGACCAGCGTCATGACGCCCGAGCTGCTCGCGGCGCTCGCGCAGGTGGAGGGTTCGGGCAATCCGGTCGTGCGAACCTACTGGCGCTGGTCGTGGAAGCCCTCACCGTTCGATGTGTATCGACCGGCATCGAGCGCCGTGGGGATGTATCAGATCACCGATGGCACGTTTGCCGAGGCGCGCCGCTTTTGCATCCACCATCACAAGGTGATCGAGGATGGACCTTGGGACGCCTGGCGATCGTGCTGGTTCAATCGCCTCTACACCCGTGTCGTGCCCGCGCACGCCGTCGAGCTTACTTCGGCATTTCTTGATCGCAATGTAGCGAGCGTTCTTGAGCGTCGCGGCATCAACGCCGCAACGCTTGCGCAAAAGCAGGATTTGGCAGCATTAATCCACTTATGCGGCGCCGCAGCGGGCGATGCCTATGCGCGACGCGGGCTGCGCCTGCTCGATGGCCAGCGCTGCGGCGATCACGAGGTGCGTGCATATCTCGCGCGCGTTGACGCGATGAAGCGTGTATTCGCGATGCTGGCGGCCGGACATGAGAGAATGTGAGCCGCAGATAAGGGACTTAGACATGCCGCGGCAACAATGTGCTGGCGCCGTGCTGATGGTGAAGCCGGCCGCCTTTGGCTACAACCCGGAAACGGCCGTCACCAATCACATGCAGCGGCCTGGCTACGGCGCCGATCCGGCGACGAACGCGCGTGCGTGCGCCGAATTCTTAGCCTTGGTGCGGGCGCTTGAAAGCGAAGGCATTGCGGTGTGCGTCATCGAGGACACGGCGACTCCCGCGAAGCCCGACGCTGTGTTCCCGAACAACTGGGTGAGCTTTCACGAGGATGGCACGCTCGTCCTCTACCCCATGCAGGCTTTGAGCCGGCGCGCCGAGCGCCGCCCCGAGATCATTGCCGCGACGCTCGTGCAGCTAAGCTTCAAGGCTCGGCGCACGGTGGACCTCACCCATCACGAAGCAGATGGGCTTTTTCTCGAAGGCACCGGCAGCCTAGTACTCGACCACATCAGTAAGGTTGCCTATGCCGCATTATCGGCGCGCACTAATTCAACAGTCGTCGAGGAGTGGGCGCGCCTCATGGGCTACGAGGCGGTCATGTTCGATACGCGCGATGTGGCGGGCGCGCCCGTTTATCACACGAACGTTCTACTGTGCATTGGCGCGCGCTTCGTCGTCGTGGGCACCCAACTCATCGTACCGGCCGATCGGGCGCGCGTGCTCGAGCGCCTGACTGCAACAGGTCGCGAGGTGCTCGAGCTGCGGGCATCGGAAATCAGCTCCTTTGCCGGCAATATGCTGGAGCTTGCGACTTGGGATGAGGCGCTGGGTGATTCCCACGTGGTTGTGATGTCGGCGGGTGCACGCGCGGCACTGTCAGTTGAGACGTTCGGCCGTTTGAACGCCTGCACCGACACCACCCTCGCCGTGCCTCTGCCAACCATCGAAGAGTTGGGCGGCGGCGGCGTACGTTGCATGCTCGCGGAAGTTTTTCTGCCGTGACGCGCGCGCTGCCGCAGCATGGCAGAATTCTCACCGAACGGGTGTTTAGCGCCCTCGCGGATGGTGAATTTCATTCGGGCGAGGAACTGGCGCAGGCGCTCGGCGTGAGCCGCAGCGCGATTTGGAAGGCGGCGCACAAACTGCGTGAGCTGGGGTCGACATTGCACGCAGTTCGCAATCGCGGCTATCGCCTCGCCGGCGCCGGCGATCCTTTGAATGCCGATCTCATTCGAGACGGGATCTCGCGTGGCTTGCGCACACTCGTGCGCCGCCTCGATGTCGAGTGGACGGTCGCTTCGACAAATACGGTACTGCTCGAGCGCGGTGCGCCGCCGCTCGGCGAATGCGAGGTCGCGCTCGCGGAATTTCAGAGCGCCGGCCGTGGGCGGCGCGGACGAACGTGGCTCGCGCCGCCGGGCGGCGCGGTGTGTCTGTCGTTAAGTTGGACTTTCGCGCAGGTGCCGCGCGATGTCGGCTCGCTCAGCCTCGCAATCGGCGTATGCGTGTTGCGCGCGCTGCGCAGTCTCGGCGTGCCCGAGCTGCATCTAAAATGGCCGAACGACGTGTTGCTCGGGGATGCGAAGTTAGGCGGGATACTGATTGAGCTGCGCGCCGAGGCTTCCGGCCCTGCATGTGCGGTTATTGGCATTGGCCTCAACGTCGCACTGGGAGCTACGCTCATGACGCAGATCAGCGCGACCGGGCTTGCCGCGGCGGATCTCACTGGAGCGGGCATATCCCGGCCTGCTCGCAACGCCATCGCCGCGCATATCATTGAAGCGTGCCTCGGCGGGCTCCTTGATTTTGAGCGTGATGGACTGCGTGCATTCATGGAGGAATGGCGGCGCGCGGATGCATTGCGCGGCCGGGCGGTCACCGTGTTGCACGGTGAGGACCGTACGCGGGGACTCGCGCGAGGGATTGATGCCTCGGGCGCGTTGCTCGTTGAGGCTCCTCAGGGTCTGCGCAAGTTCGTCTCGGGCGAGGTCAGCGTAAGGCCAACCGCGTGAGCATCCTGTTGGTTGATATTGGCAACACGCGCGTGAAATGGGCGCGAGTTGTGAACGGCCGGCTCACGCGGCAGCGCGCGGCAGTGCACGAGGGCTGGCGGGCGGAGGATTTCGCACAGGTCGTACTCGGGCGTGCGCGTGGTATCGAGCGCGTGATCGTCGCAAGCGTTGCCGGGGCGCAAGTCGACCGGCGCTTGATCGCGGCCGCGCGCCGCGCAAGCGGGGTCGTACCCAAGTTCGTTGTGTCGGCACGCCGCCTGGGTGGCGTGACCACAGCGTATGCGCAGCCGTGGCGGCTCGGCGTCGATCGGTTTGTCGCCGTCATTGGCGCCCGAAAGCTCGCTCCGCGCCGTGCGGTATGTGTAGTCGATGTCGGCACGGCCATGACGATCGATCTGGTCGACGCGCATGGGCGTCATGTGGGCGGCGCGATCATTCCGGGTCCGCGTCTCATGGTCGAAAGCCTGCTGCGCAATACGAGCGGCATCCTCAAGCGCTCCGGCGGTAGGAGCGCGGGCCGCACACTTTTTGGGCGCGACACGCGTGCCGCGATGCAGCTTGGTGCTCGCTATGCAGTCGCGGCGGTTGTGGATCGCGCCGTTCAGGAGGCACGCGCAGCGCTCGGCGTGCGGCCGCGCCTGCTTTTGACCGGAGGGGCGGCTCCCGCCATACATCCCCTCGTCAGAAGCGCACACTCGAACGTCCCGGATCTTGTGCTTAGGGGTTTGGCGGCCCTGATCTAGAATGCGCGCTGTGCGCATCGCCATCATCAGTCTGTTGTTCGTGAACCTCGTTTTCATGGCGTGGGCGCATTTCATCGATGTGCCGGCCGAACCCGCCGTGAATCAGGCCGACGCGCATCTGCCGCGACTGGTGTTGGCGAGCGAAGTACATTCCCAGCCCGCGACGGCCCCGGCGGTCGCTGCAGCGAGCGTGCCCGCAAGCGAGGGCTCCACTGCCACAGAGACGCCCGCTGCCAAACGCTGTGTATCAGTCGGGCCCTTCAATGATGTCACACAGGAAACGCGCGCGGCCTCACTGCTGCAGGAGCGCGGCTTCGCTCCACAACAGCGAAGTGAAACGGCCGACGTCCGGGACGGCTACTGGGTGTATCTCGGTGGACTCAAGAGTGCCGCGGATGAGGCCCGCGCTCTGCGCAGCTTGCAGGAGGCGGGGATCACCGATGCCCATGCGGTGCCAGCTGCGGATGACGGCAGACGCGTATCAGTGGGTCTTTTCACCGAGCGCCCGCGTGCCGAGCGGCGCGCGCGCGCCGTGCAGCATCTGGGATTCTCGCCTGACATCGTTGAGCGCC
>DAITPA010000052.1:0-11778 GCA_036833805.1 Steroidobacteraceae bacterium
CTGCGGGGCCCGCGTAGCCGATCGCCATGCCGCTGCCCATGAAGAGACCGGTACCGATGGCGCCGCCCAAGCCGATCATGACGACCTGCGCGCGGCTCAAGTCCTTGTGCAGGCCAGCCTCGCGGCGGGCGATTGCGGATTCGTCCACAGGCGCTTTCTCGGTGGGGGCAAGTGCGGGCGAATTTATATAGTCGTTGCGGCCAGTCCGCATTGCAAACCCTTCCGCTCACGAGGTTACGACATTAAATGTTTCCTCGCCTGCCTGTGCCGATTCGGCAGCTTGCCGGAGCTGGCGGCCATTAGCAGGCGCGAATTGCGTGCGGGGGACGCGGGCGGGCGCGTGGTCGCTGTCAGAACGTCTGGCGAGCTCGCGAAGGTGAGCACGAGCCGCACCGCACCTTATCTTGAGCGGGTAATGAGCGGCCAAGCATCTGCAACCTGAAAAGGACGCAACCGCACGGGTGGCGGCCTCGTTGGCGGGCGGTAGATGCGAACGGCCAACACATGATTGGATTCGGATCTACGCTTAAAGCATGCACCCGCCAAGAGGTGGTGCCAATTCCTGGACCGCGCAACATGAAGCCAGAGTTTTCCTACGGGATGCGCGCGGCAATCTTTTGCCGCAAGTCCCGGTCTTGCGTCTCAAGCCCAGGAGAAACGCAACCCGATGCCAATGTTAGCGCTCAAAGACAAAGCCCTCCGGGCCGCGGGATCCGCGTTCATCTGTGCCGCGCTCCTTGGCGGCGCACGGGCAGCCTCTCCAGTGATGGCTCCGCAATTCACCCACGCGCATACGGAGGACTGGGTCAATTCGAAGCCGCTTACCCTGTCGGAACTGCACGGCAAGGTTGTGCTGGTCGAGTTTTGGGCCTTTGACTGTATCAATTGCCTGCATTCAGCCGCGTGGGTCGAATCGCTCGCCAAACAGAACGGCGGCACGGGTCTCACAGTTATCGGCGTGCACACCCCGGAGCTTGCTGCGGAAAGGCTGGCCGCCAATGTACGCGCGGCGGTCAAACGCCTTGGAATCACCTATCCGGTGATGATCGACGCTGACTACTCGTACTGGAATGCCTTCAGCAACCAGTACTGGCCCGCTTTTTATCTTATCGATCGAAACGGGCGCGTGCGCGCGCAGGCGATTGGCGAAATGCGTGTGGGCGAGGCACACGCGTTGCAGCTCGAATCGGCAATCAAACAACTGCTGGCGCCCGGAAACTAGCGGCCCCGGAGTCGGCTGTCCGGGCAGCACTTTACGCTCGGAAACTCGGAGCCCATTCCGCTCACCGCCGGACATTAGCGCTCAGCTTTACGGCGATTCGGCTGCTCCTCGGACCGCAACTCGCATCTCTTCGGCGACGTCATCAAGCTGCGCACTACCTTCACCTAGCACGGCAATGCTGCCCTGTGCGGCCGGCACGATGGCTCCGGCCAAGCCATCCTCATGGAAGGTCTGCCGCGCATCGACCTTTTCATTGCGCAAGATGAGCACCGTGACGAGACTGTGGGAGGTGCGCACCACGAGATGCGGCACATAGTGCCCACGGAACCAGCAGCTGCTTGCGTAGACGACGCTGTACGGCGTTGCGCCGAGAATCACACCACTCTTGCGCAGGATCTCTTCAAGAGCGCGCGGCGACACCGCATCCTTGCTCGCCCAACTCTGCGGTTCTGCGATGACGTGCGCGACCACTTCCCGCGCGAGGCTATTGGAGGGCCGCAGCGTCCAAACCGCAAGTGTCGCCAGGATCGCGAGCAAAATGCTCGCAGCGAGCGCCCACCCGGAGCGGGCCACGACCGCGCGTCGCCGCGCATGCGGACGCGCAGCGACGGGCGGCTCTTCGAGCGCACGGCGAATATTGGCTTCTAGGGCGACCATTTCGAGCTGAAATTCGGCACACGCGCGGCAGCCTTGAAGATGCTCCGCAAGCTCGCGCGATGTGACGTACGGCTCGGCGCCGATGAGCCGACGCGCCTCGTCGCAGTTCACGGCGACTCCTCGCTGCCAGAGGCATCCGCCGCAGGCGTCATGCCGTAGAGCACGCGCAGCTTATTGCGCGCGCGAAACAACCGCGTGAGTACAGCAGAAGCCGAAAGACTCAACTCGCATGCGATCTCTTCGACGGAAAATCCTCCCAGGACTTGCATGATCAATGGCTCACGGTATTCTATCGGCAGCCGCAGGATCGCTCCGCGGAGCGCCTGAACTTCGCTGTCGTCCTGGCTCAAGAGGGCGCTTCCCTCATGCTCGCTGGCATCGTTCAAACTGACAAGCTCCAATCGTTTGCGCTCATAGAGCCGCGCATGCTCGCGCCTCACGATCGTCAACAGCCACGCGCGCGAGCAGGCCGGATCCTTCAATGCATCGCGCGATCGCCAAGCGCGCAATAGCGACTCCTGAACCACATCCTCCGCGATCGACCGGTCACGCGTGAGCCAAAGCGCAAAGCGCAAAAGATCAGGCCGCATCGATTCGAACAACCGGGTGATCCGCAGCTCGGCAATCCGCTCCACGGGCGGCAGATCAACAGAGGAGACCGTTCGTTCGGGCGGAGAATTGCGCATGGCCGCTCGTCATTCACCAAAAGCCGACGGGACGCCACGCACTACGGCGCCCGCACTCCTCAGACACCGGCACAGCCACGCTGTTGCGGACAGAAGCGAATAATTTATAGCGCCGCGGATGCTCGCCGCCGTGGGCAATAAAGCGCCCGACCGCCCGGTCTTCACTGCGGGCCTGAGAGCGCCCACACGACGCAGAGCAGTTAACTTTCGCACGTGCGTAGGCGCTGGCGCCGCACAGTATTCAAGCCGAGGGTACGCATGAGATTTCTCGTTCAATGGCTGATCGCCTGGCCCGCTCGCGTGGCACGTCATTTGACTTGGCTCGCTCCGCTATTTGCCCGCATTACGGCCGGTTGGGTCTTTCTGTGGAGCGGCTGGAGCAAGCTCAGCAGTCTGCCTCAAGTCACTGAGAATTTCATCGGCTGGGGCATCCCGGCCCCGCACTTCCTTGCACCGTTCGTGTCGGGTGTGGAGTTCTTCGCTGGCCTGTTTCTACTCGTCGGACTCTTCACACGCGTCTCGACGGGAGCGCTCGGGGTAACGATGATTGTCGCCATCCGCTCCGCAAAGTGGAGCGATCTCGATTCGCTTGAGAGCCTCCTCGGGCTCGATGAATTCGAGTATCTGGCGCTATTCCTATGGCTCGGCATCGCCGGAGCGGGGCCTTTGGCACTGGACCATTGGCTGCAGCGCGTGTTCGGACGCCCCCGGGACTTGCGCCGTTGCTGGGACTGCACGCCCAGGGACGAACGAGACCGGCGCGCAGCAACTGACTCGATGACTAACGGCAAATCAAGCAGGCACCGCGCGTACCAGCCTCGGGTAGTAACGGAGAAGCGTGCCCGTGCGTGCCAAGTAGTGCACGTAGAACGCGCCCCACAGACCATTATTACCCAGTGGGCTTAACAGCCACCATGCGGCAAGGAAAATTGCGAGCGAAACCAACATGCTGTTGCGCATCTCCGCGGTGCGCGTCGCACCGATGAAAATCCCATCGAGCTGAAACGCCCAAACGCCGAGGAGCGGCGCTGCTGCGGCCCATGGAAGGTAGGCTCGCGCGAGGGCGCGCGTAGCAAAATCGACAGTGAGCCCATCGATAAACCAGGAGCCAAACAGGGCAAGCACCGCGGCTATCACGACGGCAACAGCCGCGGCCCACGCCGTCGTCATCTTCGCAGCAATCGTTAGACCCGACCGGTGGGCAGCACCGACCGCGCGTCCGACGAGAGCTTCGGTCGCGAACGCAAGGCCATCGAGAAAGAATGCGGACACCGACAGGAGCTGAATCAAGATCGAGTTTGCGGCGAGAACGACATCGCCCTCGCGAGCACTGCGCGACATGAACCAGAAGAATGCCGAGATCAACGCGAGCGAGCGGATCATGATGTCGCCATTCACGGTAAGCGTGCGCTTCAACTGGCGGGGCGCGATGATCTCGTCGAGCCTCCAACCTCCACGCATGCCGTGCAAGTGGTGCAATGCAACGCCGATTCCGATCGCCGCGGCGCAGAACTCGGCGAGCAAGGTTCCCAGGGCGACGCCGCGGACGTCCCAGCCCAGTGCCAGCACAAACACCATATCGAGCGCCATGTTGGTGAGGTTTAAGACGAGCTGCAGTATCAAGCCGATGTCGGTGCGCCCGAGGCCAATGAACCAGCCAAGAAGCGCGTAATTCGCCAGGGTGGCGGGCGCAGCCCAGATGCGCACGTCGAAATAGCCGCGCGCCAGGCCATCGACCCGGGCGCTGGCGTGCACGAGCGCAAAGGCCGACTCGCGAATCGGCCATTGCAACGCGATCACCGCGACGCCTGCAATAAGTGCCAACAAAAGCGCGCGACCCAGCACCGCCGCCACTTCGCCGACGTTGTCCGCTCCGAGCGCCTGCGCTGTAAGCCCCGTTGTCCCCATGCGCAAGAATCCGAAGCCCCAGAAAACAAAGGTAAAGATGAGCGCGCCGACCGCGGTTGCGCCGATGTAAGCCGGATCGGGTAGATGGCCGACAATGGCCGTGTCCACGATGCCTATGAGCGGAGTGGACACGTTCGAAATCATGACCGGCACCGCGATCGCGAGGATCGCGCGGTGCGTGAGCGGACGCGAGAGAGACGGGTTCGAGGGCATGTAATCCCTAAAAGGTTTGCGCGAGCGGCGAATGGCCTCAGTCGAAACAATCGAGGTCGTCGGCGAATGCCACCGGTCCCGAGTACACCTTTGCGATGACCGCTCGGGTCTCGGACTCGCGTCCGAGCGTGCGCAGCACGCGATGCGAGAGCACGATCCGCTTGACGCCAGCAGTCCTGGCAATGCGCGCGATTACCGACGGGGGCATATGCAGGTCTCTGGCAGCGCCGGTTTCACCTTCAGGCACCGCATTGTGCGCGACGAACAGATCCGCATCCTTCGCAAGAAGTTCGAGATTGCCGTTATCACCGTTGGTGTCCCCGGAAAAGACAATGCTTCGGCCGCCAACCTCCACACGCCACGCGAGCGCAGGAACGCCACCGTGAATCACCTGCGCGGCCGCAGCCGTGAGGTGCGCCGACCGAAACAGGGTGCGGAGCTCGTGAGCGCGCAAAGACACATCCTGTGTCTGCAGCGCGTAGCCGCCCTCCTTACTGAGGAGGAAGTCCCCAAGGTAGCGATAGGCGCCGCGCTTGGGATCGAATAGCTCCGCGACAAATTCAGTAGTCGACGGAAAGCCCGCGTTTCCCGCTGGCCCGTACACAGGCAGAGCGCGCAGGCGCTGCTCGAAATAGGAAGACTTGATGACAGCCGCAAAGTCCACGCTGTGATCGACGTGCAGATGCGTAAACAAAATGGCGTCAAGTTGCGCCACGTGCCCTCCCGCCTCTCCAAAGCGCTGCGCGCTGCCACCGCCACTATCGAGAAGAGTGCGCGGCTCACCGTCCTGCCAGATGAGATAGCTTGTCGATGCGCGCTTATCTTCAAGTTCCGGGCCGCCCGAACCCAGCACCTGCAGCTCCACTCCGTGACGCGTCCACGTGGCTGCCGCCGCGCCCAGCGGCGCCACGACGACTGCGCTCAAGAGTGCGATAACGAGCGTTCGCACAGGATTGGCCTCCTCATGGCTTGAGGTCTTATACCGGAAAGCGCGAGTAACGCGGCAATGCCACGCCGCCACGAGCACAGAAGCGGAGAAACCGACCCCCTTACGACGCTGCAGCCGAACGTTCGGGCCTTGCGGAGCCGAATCCGTCGTCGTATTGCGCGCGTTTTGCGCGCCGCAGGCGCCAAAGCGCATCCGGGGCGCTGCGCCTGCGAACGCGACGCATCAGCCGATGAGGGCCTTAAATCGCTCGGTCCTAGAGCCGTCCGCAATGCCGGCGACGCGACGCAACAGCGCGTGCGCATCTTGTACCGACAGGGCCTTACTGAGGAGAAACCCCTGTGCGTCATGGCAATCCTGCTCCTGCAGGAACATGAGCTGCGGCAAATTCTCAACCCCCTCGGCCGTCACATTGACGCGCAGCGAGCGGGACATGGCAATAATGGCCGCGGCAATGGCGCGGTCGTCGCCGCACTCATTGATTCTCTTGACGAACGAGTGATCGATCTTAAGGCGATCCACGGCGAAGTGTCGCAGGCGACCGAAACTTGAGTAGCCCGTGCCAAAATCGTCGATGGCGAGTGAAACACCAAGCTGCTTCAGCTGATTGATGGCCTTTTCCGCCCAGCCCTCATCGGCCATAACCACCGACTCGGTAATCTCCAATTCAAGCTTGCTGGGCTCGAGGCCGGTACTTTGCAGAACCGCAGCGACTTGCCCTGGGAACTCGGCAAGCGCGAATTGGCGGCCCGATACGTTCACGGCGATTCTACCGATCGGTAGGCCTTCGTCCTGCCATGCCTTTGCCTGTCGGCAGGCCGTGCGCAGTACCCACTCACCGATCGCAAGGATTAGGCCGGTCTCCTCGGCCACCGGGATGAATTCCGACGGTGGCACGGCGCCGAGCTCGTCGTTCGTCCAGCGCAACAGAGCTTCCATGCCGGAAATGCCGCCCGTGCGAACGTCGAACTGCGGTTGGTAATCGAGCGTGAATTCATTGCGCTCAAGCGCGCCGCGCAGCCGGCCTTCGATCGTGAAGCGCTGCAGCGCCACGGCGTTCATGGCGACATCGTAAGATGCGAACGTGCCGGGATTCTTGCGCTTTGCAAAATACATGGCGAGATCTGCATTGCGCAGCAGCGTGTCGGCGTCCTCGCCGTCCTGCGGATAGATCGCAATGCCCACGCTCGGCGTGACGACTAGCGAATTGAGCGCGAGCTGCATCGGCTCGCGCAGATCGCGAATCAGCCGCTCGGCGACCGCGTCCGCATCGTGTGCCGAGCGCAAGTTAGGTAGCATCACCATGAATTCATCGCCGCCAAGACGCGCAAGATCGCCGGGGCGCGCGCCCTCGCCCGCCTCGGAAGCTAAACTACCCTGGCGCAGAGAGTTGCCGAGTCTGGCAGCCATGACACATAGGAGCTCATCCCCAACCGCGTGCCCGAGCGTGTCGTTGACTCGCTTGAAGTTATCAAGATCCAGATACAGCACCGCGAGCGTGCGCCCATGCTGTTTTGCCGCTTCTATGGCTCCAATTAGCCGATTGCGCGATTGCTCGCGGTTCGGCAGCCCGGTAAGCGCGTCGAAGTACGCGAGTTTCACTATGCGCCGCTCGGCACGCCATTTACTGCCAAGCGCAATGGCCATTTGCCGCACTTCGTGCGGATGAAACGGCTTTTGTAAATATGAAAGCTTATCCTCCGGCGGCACAATGCCCCGATCTCGCAGGGGTCCACGTCGGAATACGCCGTACAAATAACGATTTCAATGGCGGGATCTATTTCCCTGATTTTCGTGGCCGCCCAAACACCGTCGTGACTCGGCGGCATCCGCATATCGAGAAATACGACCGCGAACGGCCGCTCCTGTGCGAGCGCCTCACGAACCGCGGCGACCGCCGCCTCGGCCTGTTCGCAGAACACCGGATCGAAAGTCGCGCCAGGCGCCAGCGATCGGACTTGCGCGGCAGGCGGCGCGCTCTTCGCGAACAGCCGCGCGCGCAGTTCGCGAAAGCCCGCGATATCCTGGCTGACTTCAGTTTCCAGGAGGATCTGGCGGTACGCGTCCCTGATGTCCGTTTCGTCGTCGACGACGAGCACGCGGACCGAAGTTCGAATTTGCTCTGCCATGTGGAACCTCACGCAGCTCCTGCAATTGACGTGGTTTCACGCGCCCCGAGAGGCAGCATGAGGTGCATCGATGCACCGCGGCCCGGGCCTTCGCTGGTGGCCCAAAGCCGCCCGCCGAGCGCGCCGATGGCATTGGCACACCAGTGCAGTCCAATGCCGTAGTTGGTTGCCTTCGACTTGGTCGAGAATCCCTTCTCGAACATGCGTTCGAGATTGTTGGCTGCGATACCGACGCCGTCATCCTTGCAGTGCAAGTGGAGCTGGTCGCCGTGCGCTTCGTGCACGATCTCCGCGCCGACGTGCAGCACACCTTTGTCCATGCCGGCCTCGCGTACCGCATCGGCGGCGTTGATGATCAGGTTCTGCAGGATCAGACGCAGGACCGTGCGCGCGACATTCACAACCCCAACCTTCTTCAATGAGTCATCGGTGGCGACGACCAGCCGTTGACGAGACGAGTCGGGCACAATCTCCAGCGACTGCGCCACGAGCTCGGGCAGCCGTACGGACTCGATGACGTGCCCATTGCGGGTCGCGCGCATCTGCTCGGACAGCGACGATTGCACGATCGCCGCCTGGCGGCTCATGACCGCCACATCGAGCTCAGCAGCCTTGACGGTAAGCGCAAGCTCCTGACACGCCAAGCGCACAAACTCCTCAAGGTCCGCGCGCCGTGCCGGATCGGCTGCGTCGCGTGCAAGCTCAGCGAGCGCCTCTGCGGCATTTTCCGCGGGCGCGGTGCGCAGCCGGTCGCGCAGCCGCGTCAACCTGACGCCGATCGGTGTCATCGCGTTGCCAAGGTTGTGCAGCACGCCCCTGGCAAGCTCGGCAAACCCCGCTTGGAAAGACTGATCGACAAGCTCTCGGCGCGATTCGGCCACGCGCACAACCATACGGTCGAACTCACGCGCCAGAACACCAATTTCGTCTTCGCTCGTTGAATCAAGCCGCGTCGTCAGATCCTTGCCCGCGCCGATCGCCACCGCGTGCCGGGTGACGCGCGCAAGCGGCGTTAATATCACCCGATTCAAGATGATCACGAGCAAAACGAGCGCGACGACGACGGCGCTCGTCAGATACGCGGATGCGTAGGTCACCGCCGAGCGGCCACGCAGCGTGATCTGCCGCGGTACGTCGACACGCAGCGTCATGATGGGTTGGCCATAGACGTCGTCGAACGATCGATAGACATGCGTGACTTCGTCGCTCTCAACCAGTTGTTCCGCGACACGGGAGCTGCGCTGCGCGCTCATCGAAAGCTGCGCCTGCGCCTGCGCGCCGATGCGTTTGATTTCCGCTACCGACAGCAACCGTCCCATCATCACCATCCCGCGCGCCGGTCCGCCACCGGTGCCGTCGAGCACCGGCGACGCGGCCAACATCAGGATGCCGCGGTTTGTCTGCACAAAGCCTCGCGCCGGCTGACCGCTGCGCAAATTCGCGCGCCAGGGAAAATTGGCGGGCAGCGACTTGCGGGACGCGAGATCAAGATCCAACGGCCGATCGGACTTCAGATCGAGCTCGCTGGCGAGAACGAAATTACCGTCAAGATCGACCACCAACATCGCATTGACGTTGAGCTGTTTGAGCGCAACCTTCGTGACGTTTTCGTCAATGTAGGCGTGGTTGTGGTTTTGCACAAAGCGGTAGGTGTCCGCCCAGTTGCCCCAGTCAGTCGCCGACAGCGCGAGGCGATCTAGAGCCAGATCAAGAGCGTAGCTAATGCGCCGCATCGCGATGTGCGCATCCGCACGCTCAAGCTCCACGAAACTCGGCAGCACCACGCGTGTTTGCACAAGGAGCTCCGCCGCCCCAAGAACCACGAACAATGAGGCGACCAGCACGAGGACCTTCGGGCGGATGTTCATGACTTTAAAGGTAATTGGAAACACCGCGGTCGAGCAGTCCCGACCTCTCAGTATCGGCTGTGGCGGCCGGCACGCGACCTACCGCAAGTGACGGCCGTCACAGAAATCCCTGCGGGCGGTGGCCGCTGGATGCCTTTGCGAGCGCCGGACCGATCTAGGCGACCGGCGTGACGAGCGAGGCGTCGTTATTTTTCGGACTGTTGACGCGTGTACTCACGGGGTAGGCGACCATGAGATCAGCCGGATATTGCGCGAGCGCCGCGCGCGCCTCCTCCGCCGTGCCGCCCAGCCACGCCTCGTGGTCCTCTTGCCGCAGGATCGCAGGCATGCGGTGCGGATTGTTCCCCGAATTGTGAACTTCACGCATCAGCGCATTCGCCGTCATGGTGATATGCGCGCAGCTTTCGATCGCCGACCCGTCCACCGCAATCGACCGGTCCCAGAGCGCGGCGAAACCGAAGACCTCGCGGTCGGCGAGGTGAATGAAAAAAGGCTGCTTGCGGCCGTCGCTGCCGAGGTGCCATTCGTAGAAGCCGCCGGCAACCTGGATGCAGCGCTGTCCGCGCTTCCAGGGACCGCGATAAGAAGCCGCAATCTCGACCGTTTCAACGCGCGCATTGATGGTTGAGTATTTCGGCGCTACGCCCTTTGCGAAAAACGGCACGAGACCCCAGCGCAGCATCACGCCTTCAGTGCCGTCCGCGCCGCGGCGTACGACGGGTACCTGCTGAGAGGGCGCGACGTTGTAACTTGTCTCAAATCGCCACCATGGTTTCACAACCGAAAACGCCCGCTCCATGGCAGCTTGATCTTTGGTGACGTATCGACCGCACATGCGCCACACATTACGCCGACGCTTGCCCGCCCGCACGTCGCAGGTCGCCGTGAGTTGCATTCGTTTATTGCTTTGTGGCCGTGGCAGCCTCCGCGACCAAGACGGGCTCGGCCTCGTTGCCCCAGGTGTTACCAATATACGGCGCGACCGCGGCAGCTTGTGAGCCTGAAGCATGACGCGCCGGACAGTGATCGGATCGCGCGCCACGACAAAGCTATTTCCCGCCAAGCCTGGATAGGCGCCCGAAGAAGCGGCGGCTTGCTCCTGTTGTTCGACGGTGCGGCGCTGCGCAAACGGGCCTTGACCGCAAGCCGTGGCATGAATAGAGGCCGAGAACCGTTTTAACTCTGCCGCTGCCGGCAGCCCTTTCAAGTCGGTCGCGGCCGTGGAAAGGTCGGCGACGTTAATCCGTCGATGCGCGCCATAATCCACGCGCCGAGGCCACTACATTTCTTTTTAAATTAATGTGTTAGGACAATATACTCGAATATTCCACACTCGCTTTCGCATTCGCATCGCCGAGCGCGCCGGGTTCAGCGCCGCGACTAACAGTCTTGCTCCAGATGCCGCGCACAGGTCTTCTGCGTTGTTGGGTGGACCTTATCCCGGCCAGCCATCCGCGATGCGACATTCACGCAGGCTTCTCGCAGTTCGTCGGCAAGCGTTCGGTCCGCGCTTGCACGCGCGCCAACCATACCCTTTACACACACCGCGGCGACCGCCTGAGCGGCGGCTCGACGTCGGTGCTCCGTGCTTGAACCACCACGTTCCAACACGCTCGCCATCGCTTTGAAGGCGGTCGCAAAGGCGCCTGGCGCACTCTCGCCGCTGCGCCCCACATCGCACGGCAACGCAACCACCGGACAGGAATTCTCAACGTCCTCGAAATGCTGGCGCGACAGATAGGCGCGAAAAATATGCGTACCAACCGCGGCGGCCGTTACATCAATGTGGATTCCTTCCCCAGCAGCTCATCCCTCTGGCTTCGTGAAAAGCACCCGAGTACCCCGGCGTACAAATCGCTCTTGCTTGCGAAATTGCTGTAGGAACCACCGCGAGTCAGCGGCGCACTTGCCGTGACCTGATTGATGGAAACCTTATCAAGGCCGTGCCGATTAAATAGCCGGCGCGCACTGTAAATTACTCGCTCTTTACTTTCTGGCGATGAGCAACGGCATATGGCATCGTCGTGTCGCGCTTGATTTCACGGCACAATCTTCCGCTGGCGCTTTTCGCACGCAGCTAAATATGATCTTGAACCAGGCCTGTCCCAACGTTTTCAGAGAAGAATCAACTGTTTGCCGTCTTGAGCCG
>DAITPA010000053.1:0-11684 GCA_036833805.1 Steroidobacteraceae bacterium
GTGCAGATCGTCGATGTCGTCGGCAAGCTGTTCCTCGAGGGCATAGGGCACGATCTGCGCGAGCTTCGTACCGGCCTTGGCCGGTACTTCAGGCTCAAGAAGCAGCACATCCGTTCCCGGCACGAGCACGCACACGTGACGCCCGGCGGCAGCGGCGACTGCATTGGCGAGCGCGCCGCTCGCGGGCGCTTCGATGGGCGCGCCGCGCGCATCGACGACCATCCACGAGGCGATCTCGGCAGGCGCCCGCGGGAGTCTAAGTAACAGCCAATCCGCCATAAGTGTTGCCGCCTTAAAAAGCCTAGTCGGCCACGAAGCTGCGTTGAATGGGTCGCACCGGGCCACTCGGATCGCGCAGCAGAAGACTGTACAAGGCGAACTGCGCAGTGCCAATACTGACGATGCTCGTCAAACGAAAGTATTGCGAATTTGTGCTGATCCGCTTCTGAGCTATGGCCCAGCCGCTCGGATCGCTGCCGAAGGATGCCTGATAATCCGAAAGCTTGGGAAAACAGGCGCTCTGACGGCTGGTCGCAAGCTTCTTAGGGTCGCTGCCAAACTCAACGCGGCCCTCGATCATGGCATCCAGCAGAAATCCGCGCGCTGAGCAGATGTTGATCTTCGTTCCCTGCGGCAGCGCCGTCACGTATGGGGCAATCGCCAAAAAGCGATCACGGCCAAAGCCGGGCAGGGCGAGCAGCTCCGTGCTGCTCGTCACGAGCGTGTTAGGCGTGCGGTAGGGCGGATCCTGGGAGGTGTAAAAATTGTCCTCGGCGCCGTCCGGGAAGCCAGGCTCGGAATCCTTATCGATCCAGTCCGCCATCAGCTGCGCCCATTTGGGCTCAAGGCCCACCATCTCGAGCAGGCGCTGGAAGATGCGAATGGAATCAGCGTCGTCTACACCGTTCTGGTCAACGAGGTTATTCAAATTGAAGCGTCCCTGCATATCCTCGAGCGACGCTTCAAGTTGCACGCCCGGCGTGACCTCGATCGGGCCGACTGGCTTCGCCCACGCCTCGCCAGGATAGTCATACTGATTGCCGGCGCGCAGATGCGCGCGCAGGCCGTAGGCTGCAAAGGCCTCGGCGGCTTCCGCAACCAGAAGGCCTTCGTCAAATGCGATGGCCGCCGCGCCGCGCCGCGCGGCCATGGCGCTGCCATAGCCGATGGCCGCCGCGAGAATCGTCGCGAGCGCAACCAGCAGAATCGCAAGCAGCAGCGCAACGCCACGCTGGCGCTGAACACTCGGCGGTGCGCGCGCGCGCCTCACCCGGCGACCTCAATCAAGCGCACGAGCTTGCCCCAGTCCTCAAGTTCAAGCGTCACTTCGACCGCGATCGGCCGCAGCCGCAGGTTTGAGGTGGCATCGCCCGCGAGCGCCTGCTGCGGCCACTGATCACGCCATTGGAATGAATTATCCATGTAGCGCAGCGTCATGGACTTCACCTTGTCGAGTAGCTCACGGCGCACCGTCGTTGTCGTGAGGGTGGCATCGAGCACGGGCCAGTGCTCGCGACGCAGCGCGCCGTTCTCCAGAATATAGGTGACCCTCTGCAGCGCCGGGCGTTGAATGCCCGCGGGGTTCGCCCATCCCGCGCGCGTCAGCGTCACGATCGAGCTTGTCCCCGGGCTGCCTGCAATTGCCGGCAGCCAGCCGTCACCAATCGGCTGTCGCACCGGCCGCGGCGTCAACTGTGTGAAGTCTTGCGTCAGGAGTCGCATCGCCGTCTGCACGGCGAGGAGGCGCTCCTGGCGCGTATTGAGCGCTTCGCGATCACTCAAAGCTTGATTCACGGCGCCGTAACCCATCGAGAGAAGAATGGCCGTGATAAAGACCGCCACCATGAGCTCGATCAGCGTGAAGCCGCGGCTGGCTGCGGGCCGTTTCATTTTTGCTGCACGGGCGGCGCTTCCGTCGGATTGAAAGGCGTAATCGACGGCGTGCCCGTTGGAGACGGATTGGCGGGTGTGGGTGGCGTCGGCTGCGGACCCGCGGCGGCGGCCCCGAGTGCCGGGGTCGTGTTCCAGCTTGGCATGTCGCCCCTCGGCGCGCCCACCGCATCGCCCACGACGCCACTCACGCTTGCGAACCACGCATTGTCCTGGCTTGCGACGACCTCGGAGGGGCGCACTTTCACATCGATGCGCAGTACGCCCGGGATCATCTGCATGTCGGCGACCGTCTGCGACCATTTCCATTTGCGGCCCGCATAGTCGACCTCGCCCTCCGAGTCGCCTTTGCTCGGCGCCTGCTTTTGCAGGCGCACCGTTGCGACTTGATTGAGCGCGATCCACTCGGCAAGGGTCTTGTCCTGCAGGTAGGCCGTTGTGCCCGCCGCGGAGCTCAATGTACCCAGGAGCGCCGCCATTCCGAACGTGACAATGGCGAGCGCAACCAATACTTCGATCAGCGTGAAGCCGGCACCTTTTCGCCGCGGCAATCTCACGAGGCTTTCTCCGGCGCCGCCGTGGTCCCGATGTGGCCCTTCGGATCGATAGCCAAGGTGACGCTGCGCGCAGCGCCGTCGCGTTCCACGGTGAGCTCAAAGGCGCTCACGTCGCCGTTGGAGAAAATCATGACGTCCGGCTTCTTCTGATCCGTCTCGAGCGGCGGCTTAAAAACCACCTCGCGCGCTTCCACCTTCAGGCGCAGCGTGAGTCCGGCCGGCAGAGTGCGCGCCCGCAGCGCCTCGTCCTCGTCGATGCTGCCCCACAATTGAGTGCGCGCATCGAAGGCCAAAAACTCGTAGCCGTGCGCCGAGCAGGCCAGGCCGAGCTCGCGCGTCTGCAGTTCAGCCACCTCGCGCGCATAGTTCATGAGCGTTGCGAGCCGCTCGCTTTCAGTCTGCAGCTCATGATCGCTGCCGGTGATGCTGACCGACAGCAACACGCCGGCGGCGATTACGCCGATGATGAGCACCACGACGAGCATCTCGATGAGAGTAAAGCCGGCCGCGGTGCGCAAAATTCGCATGGGGGTGGGCGCTCGCGCCCCGTGAGCAGTTACTGCTGCTGCTGATCGTTGTTCCAGTTTCCGATGTCGGCATTGATGCCTTCGCCGCCGGGCTGCGAATCCGCGCCGAGCGAGAACAGGTCGTAATCGCGGCCATGCGTTCCCGGATAGACATACTGGTAGTCCGTGCCCCAGGGGTCCTTGCTGATGTGCTGGATGTAGCCGCCCGGTCGCCAGTGGTGAATGGACGGATCGGTGGGCTGCAGCGAAAGGGCCTTCAGGCCCTGATCGGTGCTCGGGTACTTTGAGTTGTCAAGCCGGTACATGGTGAGCGCCGTCTCAAGCCCCTGGATGTCCTGCTTCGCCTTCGCCACCCGCGCCTCGTCGACACGATCGATCACCTGCGGCACGATGATGGCCGCTAGAAGTCCGATGATGACCACGACAACCATGATCTCAATTAGCGTAAAGCCGCGCGTGGCCCGGAAACGATGTGCAAGCCCTCTGGTAGTCTCGGGTCGATTGGGTATGAAATTCATATCTGTAGCCAAGCCTCGCTTCGCCCGATCATAACAAATGAAGACCACGCGACCTGTGGGCGGGTTCAAGAGTCTGCTCACGTCGCTCAATGGCGACGGCCGCTGCGGCGCGGCGCTCCTCGCAAGCTTAGGCGGCCTCATTGTTCTGCAGGCGGGCGGCGCCGCAACCGTTGCTGCCCTGCGTTACGACCGGAGCGCGCTCGCTGCAGGGCAGTGGTGGCGCCTCCTAAGCGCCCATGTGGTGCACCTCGACTTCAGGCACACACTGCTCAATGGCGCAGGCCTTGCGCTGCTGTGGGCGCTGTTTGCACGCGACTACCGGGGCCGGCAATGGATGCTGATCCTGATGGTCGCCGCTTGCGCCATCGATGCCGGTCTGTGGTTCCGGGATACGCGTGTCATGTGGTACGTGGGTGCCTCCGGAGTCCTGCATGGCGCCATGGCCGCCGGCTGCCTTGCTGCGCTGCGCCGCGGCGAGCGCGAAGGCTTCATTCTCGGGGCATTCGTGCTCGCAAAGCTGATCTACGAGCAGGCGGGCGGCGTGCTCCCCTTTGCCGGCAGCGCGCTGCCGGTGCTCCTCAATGCGCATCTCTACGGGGCTTTGGGAGGCCTCAGCGCAGCGCTCTGGATGAAGCCGCTGCCGAAGCGGCTATAATTTCGTTTTTCTAGAGGCCTTCGATGCGCGTCGCGTTCTTATTCCCCGGGCAGGGTTCGCAGTCGCTCGGCATGCTCGCCAGTCTCGCGGCGGCCTCCGGAGTCGTTACCCGGACCTTCGCCGAGGCTTCCGCGACACTCGGCTACGATCTTTGGAAAATCGTCCAGGAGGGGCCGCCCGAGGAATTGAATCGCACCGAACACACGCAGCCCGCCATGCTTGCCGCGGGCGTTGCGACCTGGCGGTACTGGCGCGAAGCCGGTGGGCCGACACCGGCCATCGTCTGCGGCCACAGCCTGGGCGAGTTCACGGCGCTCGTGTGCGCCGAGGCGCTTGACTTCAAAACGGCGGTCGAGCTGGTCGCGTTTCGAGCGCAGGCCATGCAGGAAGCGGTGCCCGAGGGCCGCGGTGCGATCGTGGCGATCCTCGGGCTCGATGAAGCGCAAGTGGAGGCCGCGTGCCTGGAGGCGGCGCAGGGCGCGGTCGTCGAAGCGGTCAACTTCAATAGTCCGAGTCAAGTGGTCATCGCGGGCGACCGCGATGCGGTGCAGCGAGCCATCGAAGCGGCGGTGGCGCGCGGCGCCAAGCGTGCCGTACCGATTCCCGTCAGCGTCCCTTCGCACAGCAGCCTGATGCAGCCTGCCGCACGGCGCTTGAGCGAGCGCCTTGCCGGGGTCGAAGTCAGACCGCCGCGCATCTCCTTCATGAGCGCCGTGGATGCCGCCTCGCATTCGGAGCCGCACGACATTCGTGCGCTCCTCGGGCGTCAGCTCGCAAGTCCGGTGCATTGGACCCAGGCCGTGCGCGCGATCGTGGCAACGGGTGTGGGGGCGCTCATCGAATGCGGACCGGGTAAGGTACTGACCGGTCTCAACCGGCGCATCGAACGGCGCGCCGACCTCGCATGCCTGGCGCTCGAGGACCCCGCCGCCGTTCAGAGCGCGCTTTCTTGGAGCGCCGGAGCTTTGCATGCTTGAGAATGATCTGGCGCTGGTAACGGGAGCATCACGCGGCATCGGTCGCGCCATCGCTCTTGCGCTGGCTCGGGCTGGCGCGCGCGTTGTTGGCACGGCAACAAGTGCCGCCGGCGCGGCCGCCATCAGCGCCGAGTTTGCGGCGCTTGGGTTCAAAGGCCGCGGCGCGGTGCTCGATGCGGGCGATCGCGCCTCCATCGAGGCGCTGGTGGCCGATCTTGAGGCGGGCGAGGGGCTGCCGACCATCTTGGTCAACAATGCCGCCATCACACGCGACATGTTGCTTGTACGCATGAAGAGCGACGATTGGGATCAGGTGATTGCCACCAACTTGACCGCGGTGTTCCGCATCTCGAAGGCTTGCCTGCGGCGCATGCTGAAAGAGCGACGTGGCCGCATCATCAATGTCACGTCGATCGTCGGCCTCACCGGCAACCCGGGTCAAACGAACTACTCGGCCGCGAAGGCGGGACTGTTGGGTTTCACGAAATCCCTGGCCCGCGAGGTGGCATCGCGCGGCATCACCGTCAACGCCGTCGCGCCGGGCTTCGTCGATACTGACATGACGCGCGCATTGAGCGCCGCGCAGCGCAGCACTCTTCAGGCTCAGATCCCGCTCGGGCGGTTGGGCGCGCCGGAAGATATCGCCGCCGCCGTGCTGTTCCTCGCTTCCCCGCAGGCGGCATACATCACCGGCGAAACGCTGCATGTCAATGGCGGCATGTACATGGCGTGAGCGGGCCTTGCGAGTGGCACCCCGGGAGGTGTTCCCCTACAATATCGCGCCCGCGCCCCTCCGTGCGGGTGGGCACGCATACGATAACGTCAAAAGGACCAAACTGTGATGAGCACGGTTGAACAACAGGTAAAGGCAATCGTTGCCGAGCAGCTGGGAGTCAAGCAAGAACAAGTCACGAACGATGCCTCGTTCGTCGATGATCTCGGCGCGGACTCGCTCGACACGGTTGAGCTGGTGATGGCGCTGGAAGAGGAATTCGAGATCGAAATCCCGGACGAGGATGCGGAGAAGATCACGACCGTCCACCAGGCCATCGATTACATCAACGAACGTCGCACAAAGTCTTGATGTGTAAGGCAAGACGCCGCGCGTGCGGCGTCGAGCGCAACTCGCCCCTTCGATCCACGCAACCCTCGGAAACCCCGCGCAGGTAAAGCGTGAGCAAACGTCGTGTCGTCGTCACGGGCCTAGGGATCATCTCCCCCGTGGGGAGCACCGTCCCATCCGCGTGGGAGGCGGTAACCAACGGGCGCAGCGGCATCGGCCCCATCACCCGCTTCGATGTGGCGAATTTTCCGGTGCGCTTCGGCGGCTCAGTGCAGGGCTTCGAGGTGGACAAGTACATCTCCACCAAGGACGCGCGCCGCATGGATGACTTCATGCAGTACGGCGTCGCCGCGGGGATGCAGGCGGTCGTTGATTCCGGCACTGATTTCGAGCAGGTCGACCGGGATCGCTGCGGGGTCATAACCGGCGCCGGGATCGGCGGACTCGGCACGATCGAGGCCGAGTACCACGCGTTTCTGAAAGCCAACAGCCCGCGCAAGATCTCACCGTTCTTCGTGCCGGCGAGCATCATCAACATGATCTCCGGTCACCTCTCGATCCTATACGGGTTGAAGGGCCCGAATCTCGGCGTAGTCACCGCCTGTACGACCTCCACCCACGCTATCGGCTTAGGCATGCGCACGATTCAGTACGGAGACGCCGACTGGGTGCTGACGGGCGGCGGGGAGATGGCGACGACGCCGTTGGGTCTGGGTGGCTTCGGGCAGGCCAAAGCCCTGTCGATGCGCAATGATGCGCCGCAGGAGGCGAGCCGCCCATGGGACCTCGACCGCGATGGCTTCGTGCTCGCCGACGGCGGCGGCGCGGCGGTTCTCGAGGAGCTCGAGCATGCCAAAGCGCGCGGCGCCCGCATCTATGCCGAGCTCATCGGCTTTGGCATGAGCGGCGATGCGCACCACATCACGGCGCCTCCGGAAGACGGCGAGGGCGCGCGCCTGTCGATGGCGAACGCTCTTCGCGATGCGCAGCTTAATCCGAACGATGTGCAGTACATCAACGCGCATGCAACCTCGACGCCGCTCGGCGATCGCGCCGAGACGTTCGCGATGAAGCGCGCCTTCGGCGAGCACGCCAAGCGCGTTGCGGTGAGCTCGACGAAATCAATGACGGGCCATCTGTTGGGAGCGGCGGGTGTGGTCGAGGCGATCTTTACGATCCTCGCGATCCGCGATCAGGTGGCTCCGCCCACCATCAACTATCACACGCCCGATCCGCAGTGCGATCTTGACTACGTGCCCAATACCGCGCGGCCAATGAAGATAGACGTGGCGCTGTCCAATTCCTTCGGCTTTGGCGGCACCAACGGGACCGTCATCTTTCGCCGTTTTACCGGCTGAAGGCACGGCGCGCCCGCGGCGACCGTCAAAACTGGGAAGCGCGCTGATGGCCAAGAGCATCGCGATCCTCACGCTCCTTCTGGCCGCTGCCGCCGGCGCGGGCTACTACTGGCTGCAGTCGCAGTTCATGCGCCCCGGACCTGCGGCGCAAGCGGTGCGCGTCGACGTCGAGCCCGGCAGCAGTGTGCGCAGCGTGCTTGCCGGCCTACACGCCCGCGGCGCACTCTTTGCACCGCGCCCGATCGAGCTGTACCTGCGCCTCCACGGACGACAACCTAAGATCAAGGCCGGAACCTACGAGATCCCCGCCGGCGCGAGCGCCTCGGACGTCGTCGATCTTTTGGAATCCGGACATGTCATTCTGGAAGCCCTGACGATCGTTGAGGGTTCAACCTTTGCCGAACTGCGCCGCGCGCTTGCCACCGACGCTGCTGTTGTCGCAACCCTTGCCGGCAAGAGCGACGTCGAAGTCATGGCGGCGGTCGAACACCCGGATGAGCATCCGGAAGGGCGCTTCTTCCCCGATACCTATCGGTTTGCCGCCCGCAGTACCGATGTGGAGATCCTGAAGCTCGCCTACGCCAGCATGCAGCAAGCGCTTGCCGAAGCGTGGAGCGAGCGGGCGGCCAATCTGCCGCTACCGACGCCCTATGACGCCTTGATTCTTGCCTCAGTGGTTGAGAAGGAAACCGGGCTCGCAGCCGAGCGCCCGCGCATTGCCGGAGTGTTCACGGCGCGGCTGCGCCTGGGAATGCGCCTGCAATCCGATCCGACCGTGATTTATGGCTTGGGCGAGCATTACGACGGTGAGATTCACACGCATGACTTGACGACCGATACGCCCTACAACACCTATACGCGCGCGGGCCTGCCGCCCACCCCGATCGCATTGCCGGGGCGCGAGGCGCTGCGCGCCGCGGTGCATCCCGAAGAGACCGGGGATCTCTATTTTGTGGCCACCGGCGCGGGCGATGGCGCGCACCACTTCTCAAAGACTCTGGAGGAGCACAATGCCGCGGTGAAGGACTACCTGCAACGCCTGCGGCATGCAGTGTCCGCCAACCGAGCGCGACGGCCGTGACTGCGAGCAAGCTCGGCCGTTTCATCACTCTGGAGGGAATTGAGGGTGCCGGCAAGTCGACCGTCGCGCGTCACTTGGGCGAATGGCTGGGCGCACGCGGAGTGCGCGTGTGTCTGACGCGCGAACCGGGCGGAACGGTACTGGCTGAGCGCGTGCGTAACATTGTCCTCGAGCGCGGAGCGGAGACCGTGACGCCGATCACCGAGACGTTGCTCATGTTTGCCGCTCGCGGCATTCATCTTGAGACGCTCATTCGTCCGGCACTGGCGCGCGGCGAATGGGTGGTGTGCGACCGCTTCACCGACGCCACCCGCGCCTACCAGGCAGGCGGACGGGGCGTAAGTCGCACTCTCATCGACGAGCTTGCCCGCGCAGTGCATCCAACGCTTGCGCCCGATTGCACTCTTCTCCTCGACCTGCCGGTCGAGGTCGGCCTTGCGCGCTCAAAGATGCGTTCGGGCAATATTCCGCGCGACCGCTTTGAAGCCGAGCCTGCGGTGTTTTTCGAACGCGTGCGTGCGGCGTATCTTGAGCTTGCACGACAGGAGCCCAAAAGATTTCAGATCATTGACGCCGGCGTGCCGCTGCATGACGTCGAACAGCAGGTCGCATCAGCCCTCAGTCGCATCTTAGATTCAACATGATATTTCATACATAATAAATTGAATACAAAGGATTTACCATGGCTCGATCCCCAGATGACGCTGCTGCGCAGCGCCCATGCTGCCGAGCGGCTCACGCATGCGCTGCTTATTCACGACGCGCGCGGCGCGGGCGGCAATGCGCTCGCGTTGTGGGCGGCGCAGCTGGTGTTGTGCACCGATGTGCGCCGCGCGCCCTGCGGCGCCTGTCTTGCCTGCCGGCGCGTTGAAAGTGCACAACACCCGGACCTCGCGCGCCTTGAGCCCATCGAGGAATCGAAGCAGATTCGCGTCGAGCAGGTGCGTGAACTGATCGCAGAGCTTGCCCTCACAAGCCATCAGGGCGGCTATAAGGTTGCGATCGCATCTCCGGCGGATGCATTGAACCGCAATGCCGCGAATGCATTTCTGAAGACACTCGAAGAGCCGACGCCGCGCACGCTGCTCATTCTGGTTGCGACCCAGCCATCGAGACTGCCGGCAACCATCCTCAGCCGCTGCCAACGCATCTCCATTCGCGCCCCTGCGAGAAGCGAAGCGGTCGCGTGGCTTCAGGGGATGCGCGGCCCGGGCGAATGGAGCACGGTGCTCGACACGCTCGGCGATGCGCCGCTCTGGGCGGCGGAGGTTGATCCCAAAACCGTCGCCGAGTTCGCCGCCGAAACCCGGCGGGTTCTTGAAGAGACGGGCGGCGGACGGGCCGACCCGGTCGTCACCGCGGAGCGCTGGTGGCGCACGGATTTGCCACTGCGGCTGCTGTGCATTGAGAACTGGCTCACGGATCGCATTCGCAGGCATTTCGCTGGCGCGGGTTTTTCCGTAGAAATGCCCACTGGCATGCTCTTGCAACTTGGCACGCAGGTGCCGAATATACATAGGCTCTTCGGCCTCGTGGACGCGGTGCAGGAATTGAAGTCGTCGCTCGACACTTCGATCAATCGTTCACTTGCGCTTGAGAGCCTGTTGCGACGACTGGCTGCGAGTTGACTGAAATGAGCCGCATGGCTGCGAGAAACAGATGAATTTGCGCACGGGTCCCAATAAGCCGGGTCTGCTCACGCTTACCATCAAGGATAAGAGCGCGCTGTATCTTGCCTACATGCCGTACGTCCGCAACGGCGGACTCTTCATTCCGACCAACAGCAATTATCGCTTGGGAGATGAGGTATTCATGCTCCTCAATCTCATGGGCGAGGATGAGAAGCTGCCGGTCGCGGGGCGCGTCATCTGGGTAACACCGAAAGGGGCGCAGGGCAAACGCACGCCTGGCATCGGTGTGCAGTTCAGCGAGCAGGATCGCGGCCAGACGCAGAAGAAGATCGAGAACTATCTCGCCGGCGCTCTGTCAGGCGAAAAAGCCACGCACACGATGTGACTTAGGAGCAAATCTGCTCGGTTCGCCGCTTCTCGTCCCTTCTCACTTTCTCTCGGATATTCAGTAATATAAGCCTCATCCGCCCCGTTCGCATCGTGGCGCGAGGGCACCCCAATCAGCCAATTGGGTTACATCCGGCGACAAGGGAACCCACACATGCGGCTCACCGATGAGGGTATACGCAAAGCTAAGCGTCCCACAGCGGGCCAGCGGTTTCTGTGGGAGGGGATGGATAGTCGTCGGCTACGGCGTCCGACTCACGCCCTCGGCAGTCGCGCACGTCGTGCAATGGCGCGAACCCGACCGTAGCAAGTCCCGCGAGACTCTTGCGCGCTGGGATCGGGTGCTTGTCATGGAGGGCCGCCAGCGCGCCCGTAAGCGGCTCTCCGAAGTCGTGGCGCTGGCCGAGTCAGCGGCCTCTCAAGAGCTACGCGTCGCCATGCGCGCCTGGTTCGAGCGCAAGAGCGAGACCGCGGCCTGGCGTCCGCGATATCGCTCAAAAATTGACACGACAATCCGTGCGTACATCGAAGGCGAAGAGATGGACCGGGTACGGTTGACTCTGACGGCGCGGGCGGCGATCGCGGAGCTCGGCACGAAAGCCGTCGGCGCCGTATCGCGCATGGACGTGCTACGCGTCGTTGATTCAATCAAACGTGGCACTGCGGAGCAGCTCATGGCCTTCCTGAGCAGCTTCTACAACGACATGTTTGAGAGAGGCGTCGAGATCCCGAATCCCGCCCGCAATCGTCTGCGCGTCACCGGCGGCCAGCGCGTGCGCTCGCGGATCCTGGCAGACGCTGAGTTTCTCACGCTCTGGCGCGCGCTAGAAGTTGAGGGCGATCCGGCGCTTGCCTGTTTCATGACGCTGGCCTTTACCGGATGCCGGCGCCGCGAAGCAACCCAAATGCGCTGGGCGGAGCTCGACCTCGAGCGTGCGACCTGGGCATTACCGCCGGAGCGACGCAAGACCGGAGCGCGCGATCCGGAGCCGTTTGTCATTAACCTTCACGCCGACGTCGTCGAGGCGCTTCGGCGTCAG
>DAITPA010000054.1:0-11665 GCA_036833805.1 Steroidobacteraceae bacterium
GTCCAGGCGCACGGACGCATAGAACTTCAGCGCATTGCCGCCGGTCGTAGTCTCCGGGCTGCCGAACATCACACCGATCTTCATGCGGATCTGGTTGATGAAGATCACCATGGTGTTCGAGCGCTTGATATTGCCCGTGAGCTTGCGCAGCGCCTGCGACATGAGCCGCGCATGCAGGCCCATCTGCATCTCGCCCATTTCGCCTTCGATTTCCGCTTTGGGCGTAAGCGCTGCGACCGAGTCAATGACCACGACGTCGACGGCGCCAGAGCGCACGAGCATGTCGGTGACCTCGAGCGCCTGCTCACCGGTGTCCGGCTGCGAGACCAAGAGATCATCGATGTTCACGCCGAGTTTTCCCGCATAGGACGGATCAAGCGCGTGCTCGGCATCGACGAACGCCGCAACCCCGCCGGCGCGCTGCACTTCGGCGATGACCTGCAAAGTAAGCGTCGTCTTGCCCGAGGCCTCAGGTCCAAAGACTTCAATCACGCGTCCGCGCGGCAGCCCGCCTACGCCGAGCGCGATGTCGAGACCCAAAGAGCCTGTCGATACGGTCTCTACATCCCACGCCGCCGGAGCTTCGCCGAGGCGCATCACCGTGCCTTTTCCAAACTGCTTGTCGATCTGGCTCAGGGCGGCGGCGAGCGCCTTCTTGCGATTCTCTTCCATCTCTATCACCTCGGAAATTTCAGCCTGTGATTATCCCACAATGAGGCCGTCGCGGGCATACCCAAGGGACTTCATTTCATCAATAATTCAAGTGTTTTTCGCGCGCTACACAGTAGTGCACTGCTGCGCATACTGTATGCTGCAGTCGCCAACATCGTTCAGCTCTTCAGCTGCAGGATGAGCTTCAGCCCGTACTCCACTGACAGACGGCGCACTGTATCGCGATCGCCCGTGAACTGAGCAACGCGCGAGTCGATCTTGACGCCGGTTTCGGAGCGACAAGCGCAGCCGAACCACACCGTGCCCACGGGCTTGCCGGGCAGCGCACCGTCCGGACCTGCGATGCCGGTCACGGCAAGCGCGACATCGGCGTCCGCGACGCGCAAAGCGCCGCTTGCCATCTCACGCGCGGTCGCCTCGCTCACCGCGCCATGCTGGGCGAGCGTTGCCGGCGCAACGCCGAGATCGCGGATCTTCGCCGCATTCGAATAGGTGACGTAGCCACACTCGAACCACTGGGAGCTACCGGGGATATCGGTGAGTGTCTTCGCGATGAAGCCGCCGGTGCAGGATTCGGCAGTGGCGAGGCGCCGACGGCCCGCGAGGAGAGTTGCGCCCACTCGCGCCGCGAGTTCCAGAAGTTTCGGGTCGGTCATGCGCCAAGGCTACCTCGAACGCGGGCGCCTTGAGTAAGCTTGAGACATGAACGACCTAGCGGGCAGCGAGCACACGCCGATGAGGCAGCAGTACCCCAGGAAAGCGGCCCTAAGTCCCTGTCCAGTCAGCAGAATCGAACACCTGCTGTCTAATATAAATGGCCCGATTGGGATGAGATTTAACCGGGAAATACAAATCTCGCAAGAATCGTTTTAGACAGCTCGGAGCGCCCGGCGTTTGAGGCTCACTCCACCCTCTGAGATGCGGCCTCGTTCACCGTGTCCCCGTCTTGCAGTACAAGAGTCGCTTCGACGTTGTACATGACCGCAGCCACCACGAATTCCGCAATATCCTCGAACCCAGCGCCCGGGCTGAGGTCCACCCCTTCGCCATATTTCTTGGACTGCCCCTTTTCCTCGAACAGTGCCGGTTGCCCATCCGTCTAAACGTAACTCGACGTGATCGAGCACGGAACCTTTTTCACAGTGAGCGCCAGCGCGTTGGGATCAAAACTCGCAGTTACCTTGCCGACATTCTTCTCTCGGATGCTCGCCAATAGCAGGCGTGCGTCTTTACTGTACGCGAACGCCTGAGTTGACACCCATACTTCAGGATTGACTTCTCCGTCCCCAGTGATCGGGCGTATGTGAAACGTCAGCGAACACGACCGCAGCGACCTGCGCCAGCTTCCAGAGGGGATCAAGAGCGGTTGTCACAGCACGGCCCGCTTGCCTCAACGTCGTCGAGTCCATTTTCATTCAGCGACCCCTTGCACATACAGTACTCTCGCCCTCCCGGTACTGCATGGACGCCGGCCGGTCGAGCGCTGGGAATACGCGCCGTCGATTCGTATCGTGCGCGAACTCGTGGGCGAACGCATGTTTCCGCTGACGATCGCGGGGCTCGATCAAGCCATCACGGCACTCAAGCAGCGCGACGCGCGGCCTCAGCCTGCGCCGCGCGAACACACGGACGCCTGAACGCGCGGTTGCTGGTTGTTGAAGGGCCGCTTGGTCCGCGCCAACGAGCGCTTGATCAGGAAGCGGCTGCGGCGGCTGGACTTTGGTCCGATTCCATCGTTTCCGGCGCATTGGCAAGCCGGTATTGCATCAGAAACTCGATGATAAGCCGGCTCGCGTCAGGACCGGCGGAGTCAAAGAACCTGTGCCGTGCGTCGCCGCCGCTCCATGCGTGACCGAGTCCGTCCACCAGAACGCTCCGAATCAGCGTTCTGGCCCCCTGGGCATAGTCCTGTTGCCGATACTGACGGCCGCCGCTTTCCAATAATCGTTCACTCTGCGGCTTAACTGGACCATCTTCGGATTGCACGAGTTCAGCCAGCAGCCGCAGCTGCTGCACAATCTGCTCGGCATTGACCGGGCTTACGATGCGATCGTCGGCGCCCTGAATGACCAAAGTCGGCACGAATGCAGCGCCGGGATCACGTCGGGCCGCCACTTTGCGAGCGATGTCCTCCGGCGACTCTGTTGATCCGCTGCGAAGAACGCGGATGGCCTGCGGTGGTGCAGAAGCCGCGTGAAACATCACGCCCGAATGAATCGCGCAGGCAGCAAATAAATGACCGTGTGTCGCACACAGCGCAGCGGCCATGGCGCCGCCCGCCGAAAAGCCCGTGGCATACACTCGTGTCTGATCAATGGGGTGATGCTTTATGACGTGATTAAGGGTCCGTACGATCAAGCCCAGTTCGCCGCCGCCGGCTAGGCAATCCGGGTCAAACCAATTCCAGCAGCGCAGCAAATTGAACTTCTTGGACTGCTCCGGATAAAGCACCGCGCACTGCTCGTCCTCAGCGACCGTGTTCATTCTCGTGCCTTCAGAGAAGGTCAGTGCCGACTGCGTGCAGCCATGCAGCATGACAATCAAGGGCACGCGATCGGAGTGACCAACGCCGGCCGGCAAATACAGCCGATACGGCATCTCCCGTTGTTCGTGGCGCGCGCGATTGCTACCCGAGCGCGGCTCACAAAAAACCCCATCGAGCCAACTGCTGCTCGTCCCCCCGTCGAAGCCAAGGTGTCGCTTCGATCGCAACAACATCGGCCGGAGCCGACCCCGCAAGAAACGAAGCATGCGCAAAACCTTTGCTAGCGTAGTCGTCCGACTGTATCAAGTTGCGGGCACCAGTTCTGTGGACCACGTGGAGCCGGTATTTTTTGGCGATCCGAAGACGGCGGCCCAAATGGCTTTGGCAGGTTCTTAGGGGTTTCCGTGTACGTTGAACGAATTAGAAGTTGTTGTGTTGGACCGTTTAGGTGCCAAAATTGGAAGTACGACTTCCAAGTCCAAGTGAGTCACCCATGAGTCACCAAGATAGCGTGCCGACTCAAACGCTGATCGCATTGCCGGCTAACTTGCTGATATTATTGGTCGTGCCTGCGACCTATACGTCCCGAATTACCGCACCGAAAGGCCCACGCGGGCTTTTTCGCGGCCGGGCTTGCGGCCAATGCAAGGCTCATCCGCTTCCACAATGCCGCCACCTGCACCAATCAAGGGCAAAGTACCCCCTTCGGGGTGCTTCAGCAGAATCAACGAGTTGACCGAACACTACATCCGCCTGCGTGAGAGCCCGATGGTTCAAAGCCCGGGGGCTCGTGACGGCTGCATCAGGCCGGAAGGACTGATCATGGCAAGTTCGGCCGTCGAGTTTTAGACAGTCTAAAACCATTTTAGACAATACGGTGAAAAACACCGAGAAAATAGGCGTTTCTGAACATACGCCAATGATGCAGCAGTATCTGCGCATCAAGAGTCAGCACCCGGACACGCTGCTGTTCTATCGGATGGGGGATTTCTACGAGCTTTTCTTTGACGACGCACGGCGCGCCGCAACGCTGCTCGATATCACGCTGACAGCGCGCGGCCAGTCGGCGGGTGAGCCCATCCCCATGGCCGGCGTTCCGGTACATGCGGCCGAGGCGTACCTCGCGCGCCTCGTGCGGCGCGGCGAGTGCGTCGCAATCTGCGAGCAGATGGGTGACCCTGGAAAAACAAAGGGCCCACTCGAGCGCCAGGTAGTCCGCGTCATCACACCCGGGACGGTTACCGACGAGGCACTTCTCGAGGGGCGCCGCGATACATTGGTCGCGGCGGTGGCGCGAGCTGGTGCGAGCGACGATGAAGTTTTCGGGCTCGCGTGGCTTGATCTCGCCGCGGGACGTCTTACCGTTCTGCAATCAACCGGAAAGTTTGCGCTCGCAGCTGAGCTTGAACGGCTGAAGCCTGCGGAGCTTCTCTGCTCGGACCAAACCCTCTCCGCGGATCTCGCCGGCAGCGCTCGCGCGCTGCGTTCGCGTCCGCCCTGGCATTTTGAGCTCGCGAGCGCCTCGCGTCTCTTGACGGATCAATTGGGTACTCTCGACCTCAAAGGCTTCGGTGCCGATGAGCTGCCGCTTGCGATAGCGGCCGCGGGGGCGCTCCTGCAATACATTCGCGAAACGCAAAAGGCAGCCGTGCCGCATATCCGGGCGCTCGCGGTTGAGGAGCGCAGCGAGGCTTTGGGTCTTGATGCGAGAACGCGACGCAACCTCGAGCTCGATGTGAGCTTGAATGACCATCCGGAGGCCACTTTATTCGCACTCCTCGATACCTGCGCAACGACGATGGGGTCGCGCCAGCTGCGGCGCTGGTTGAACCGCCCATTGACCGATCAGACGGTACTGAGAAGCCGCCACCACGCGGTCGCCGCTTTGATTCAGGGGCGGCACTTCGAAACCTTGCGCCAGGAGCTTGCCGGCGTCGGCGACATCGAGCGCATCCTTGCGCGCGTCGCACTGCGCTCCGCGCGGCCGCGGGATCTTACGCAGCTGCGCGCATCCTTAGGAGCATTGCCGGCACTGCGTCGCTTCGCGGCAGCGATTGATTCCCCCGCAATCGAAGCACTACGAGCGCGTATCGGCGAGCATACCGATACCGCGAGCCTCCTGTCGGCAGCGATCGCAGCGGAGCCTGCCACCGTCTTGCGCGATGGCGATGTAATCGCAACCGGTTACGACGCCGATCTGGATGAGCTGCGTCGCATCGCCACACACACGGATGAATTTTTGCTCGAGCTCGAAGAGCGCGAGCGCGCACGCACCGGGATCGCGGCATTGAAACTCGGCTTCAACCGCGTGCAAGGATTCTTCATCGAGGTCGCGCGCCGCGATGCCGAGCGGGTTCCGAAAGACTATCTGCGCCGGCAGACGGTGAAGTCCGCTGAGCGCTTTATCACGCCGGAATTAAAAAGCTTCGAGGAGAAAGTGTTGAGTGCGCGCGAACGCGCACTGGCGCGCGAACGCGAGCTCTACGAAGTTGTGTTGAATGACCTCATCGAGCGCTTGGCGCCGCTGCAGGCGAGCGCCGCTGCGCTTGCCGAGCTTGACGCGTTTGCGGCATTTGCAGAGCGCGCGTTGGCGCTCGATTGGACCGAGCCGACCCTTGTAGCTGAGCCCGCGATCAGTATCACCGGCGGGCGTCACCCGGTCGTCGAGCAATTTTTGGATGCCGCGTTCGTGCCGAACGATCTTAGGTTCGATGCCGAGCGGCGCATGCTGATCATCACCGGCCCGAACATGGGTGGAAAATCGACATACATGCGGCAGCTGGCGCTCATTGTCCTACTGGCGCACGTGGGAAGCTTCGTGCCCGCAACGCACGCGCGCATCGGCCCCGTGGATCGCATCTTCACGCGCATTGGAGCCGCAGATGATCTTGCCGGCGGGCGCTCGACCTTCATGGTGGAAATGACGGAGACGGCGAACATTCTGCACAACGCCGGCCCCAAGAGTCTCATCCTCATGGATGAGATCGGCCGCGGCACGAGTACCTTTGATGGCCTGTCGCTCGCCTGGGCAATCGCCCGCTACATCGCGATTCGCCTCAAGTCCTTCACGCTTTTTGCCACGCACTATTTCGAGCTCACGACGCTGGCGCAGGAAATCGACGGCTGCGCGAACGTGCACCTGGATGCGACCGAGCATGGCGATGAAATCGTGTTTCTGCATGCCGTGAAGGACGGACCCGCGAACCGCAGCTACGGGCTGCAGGTCGCACAGCTTGCGGGCGTGCCGCAGGCGGTCATTCTTAAGGCGCGGCATTATCTTGAAACGCTTGAGGCCGCACGCGACAGCAGACCCGCACGCGCGGGTGCGGCGGCGCAGCAGCAATTGCCGCTTGCGCCGCCGGCGCCGCGCGATCCGCTGGCCGAGGAGCTCATCGCCGCGGTGGCGGCATTGGATCCGGATGCACTTTCCCCGAAGGCCGCGCTCGCGGCGCTGTACGAGTTGCGCGCGCTACTTGACAAGCCGCGCTGACGCTGCGCTTAGGCAGATGCGCGCAACGAGAAATGCCCGCGCGTTAGAAACTCGCCCGTCTCGCGCGCCACGCGCGCCGAGAGCAACATTCCCATATGGCTGACGGGCAGCGTGATGTGATCGGTCGCGCCGGGCAGGCGCGTTTCGCGCACCGCTACCGTGCCATCATTCGGCTCGTCAAATCCGGCCACGAACTGCCCAAGGCCGGCGCGGCGCGTGCCGGCGATAATGCCCAGATCCCGCGCGCCGGCCCACTGCCGGTTGCGGGTGGTCAATAACTCCTCGGCGACGCAGCTACCAAGGAGCGCGCCCGCCCAGCGCGCTCGGGCCGCATTGGCTGCGGCGCGGCTCGCAACCGCCGGCGTACCGAGGAACACAACGCGGCCGGGCGGCTGCACTGGGAAGCGCTCGAGGAACCGGTAGGCAACGAGACCGCCCAAACTATGCCCGAGCAAATGCAGCTGCGCAGGGGATCTCTCATCGACAAACGCCTGCAGGCTTGCCGTCACTTCCGCCATCGTGGCCGAGATGCTCGGGTATCTGAAGACCGCTACGTCAAATCCGTAAAGATCCTGCAAGCGGCGGCGCAACAGGAAAGACTCGTGACCGAAAAGCCACAGACCATGCAGATAGACGACCAAGGCGCGCTCACTGCGCCCCGGGGTGCACGCGGATATGCAGCTCCTTCAGCTGCGCGTCGCTCACTTCGGTCGGGGCATCGGTGAGCGGATCGGCCGCCGTTTGCGTCTTCGGAAAGGCGATCACCTCGCGGATTGAGTCGGCGCCCGCCATCAGCATCGCGAGCCGATCCAATCCAAAGGCGATGCCGCCATGCGGCGGCGCGCCGAGCTTCAATGCCTCGAGCAAATGGCCAAACTTGGCAGCCGCTTCGGCGGGCTCGATGCCGAGGAGCTCGAAGACGGTCGACTGCATTTCCTGACGGTGAATACGCACCGAACCGCCAGCAATCTCCGAGCCGTTCAGAACCAAATCGTAGGCTCGCGCGGTGGCGCCGGAGGGAAACGCGCGCAGCGCCGCCGGATCATCATCCTGTGGCGATGTGAAGGGATGATGCATCGCGCTCCAGCGCTGCCTGTCTTCATCCCACTCAAACATCGGAAAATCAACCACCCACAACGGCTGCCAGCCCACTTGCACGAGTCCGCAGTCCTGCCCGACCTTCAGCCGCAGGGCCCCGAGCGCATCATTGACGATCTTGGCGCGATCCGCGCCGAAGAAGATGAGATCGTTGTCGGCCGCGGCCGTGCGTTCAAGAATAGCGGCGACCGCCGCGTCGTTCAGGAATTTGACGATCGGCGATTGCAAGCCCTCGCGTCCCTGTGCGCACGAGTTGACCTTGACGTAGGCAAGCCCTTCGGCGCCATAGCGCGCAACGAACGCCGCGTAGGCGTCGATGGCCTTCCTCGACAGCGCACCGCCCCCCGGTACGCGCAGCGCGGCCACGCGCCCGGCGGCATCGTTCGCAGGGCCCGCAAAGACTTTGAAATCGCAGTCTTTGAGAACATCCCCCACATCGACAAGCTCGAGCGGTACGCGCAAATCCGGCTTGTCCGAGCCGAAGCGGCGCATCGCCTCGGCGAACGACAGGCGCGGGAACGGATCAGGCAGGGAAACATTCAGCACTTCCTTGAACAGCTGCCGCGCCAGCTGCTCCATGAGAGCCATGATCTTCTCTTGCGAGAGGAACGACGTTTCGACGTCGAGCTGCGTGAATTCTGGCTGGCGGTCGGCGCGCAGATCCTCGTCGCGAAAGCAGCGCACGATCTGATAATAGCGGTCGAAGCCTGCAATCATGAGGAGCTGCTTGAAGATCTGCGGCGACTGCGGCAGAGCAAAGAACTTGCCCGGATGGGTGCGGCTCGGCACGAGATAGTCGCGCGCGCCCTCCGGAGTCGCCTTGGTCAGCATCGGCGTCTCAAGGTCAATAAAACCGTGGTCATCCAAAAAACTGCGCATCGCACGCGTGATGCGATGCCGCTGTCTTAAGCGCCGACTCATCACCTCGCGGCGCAGATCGAGGTAGCGGTATTTGAGCCGCAGCTCCTCGTGCACCGTCTCGTCGAGCTGGAATGGCAACGGTTCGCTGCGATTCAAGACTTCGATCTGTTCTGCGAGAAGCTCCACCGCTCCCGAGGCAAGCTGCGTATTGGCGGTATTGCCGGGACGCGCGCGCACGTGGCCTTTGACACGGATGACAAACTCACTGCGCAAGCGCTCGGCCTCGGCGAACACTGCAGCCGCATCCGGATCGAAGACCACCTGCAGGAGACCCTCACGGTCGCGCAGATCGACGAAGATCACGCCGCCGTGATCGCGCCTGCGATGCACCCAGCCCGCAACGGCGACCTCTTTTCCGATCAAGGCCTCATTGACCTCACCACAGTAATGGCTGCGCATCTCAGGCCGGCTGCGGCACTACGACGCCGAGTGTGACGATCATTTTCATGGCGGCATCGACACTCATGGAAAGCTCGATGACTTCCGCGCGCGGCACGATAACGATGAAGCCGGAGGTCGGATTGGGTGTCGTTGGAATGAAGACGCAAACGGCGACGACACCGGTCTTGGTGCTGATCTCGCCGAGGTTATCGGCGGTGAGAAAGCCCATGCTCCAGAGCCCGGCGCGCGGATAGGGGATCAGCACCACCTTGCGAAACGCTTTGTCCTGCGAGAAGACGCTCTCCGCCAAGCCCTTCACGCTACTGTAGATCGAGCGCACCAGAGGAATTCTCTGCAGCAGGTCCTCCCAATAATCGACCAGCTGGCGCCCGATGAGATTCGTCACGAACAGCCCCGTTACCAGCAGGATGACGAACGCCAGCACCGCACCCAATCCCGGAAGACCAAATCCAAAGAGCGCCTCGGGGCGGTAGGACGCGGGCACCAGCAGCAGGGTCTGATCCATGAGCTGCACGAGGAAGCGTATGACCCATACGACCGCCAGAATCGGCAGCCAGACGAGCACACCGGCGACGAGGTAGCGCCTGAGACTGCGCGGACGCGCAGCGGCCGGGCTCATCGTCGTTTCTTCCTCACGGCGCTCTTCGCCTTCACGCTCGGCTTGGCTGCGCTCTTGCGCGCGCTCTTGGTAAGGCGGCGCTGACCGCCACTTGCGGATGCGGACTTGCTTTCGGCCGCGGGCTTACTGTCCGCAGGTTTCGCATCCTGCGCGCCGCCCTCGGCAGCCTTTTCAGCGGGCTTGGCTTCGGTCTTCGCCTCCTTGCCGGCCTCCTTACTCTCGCCCGCTTCCTTCTTGTCGGGTTCCTTATCGGCGAGATTGCGCTTCTGTTCCTTATCGGACTTGAAGTCAGTCTCGTACCAGCCTGCGCCCTTCAGGCGAAAAACCGGCGCGGAGACAAGCTTCTTCAAGCTGCTGCGGCCACACGACGGACATTTTTTCAGCGGCTCATCAGAGACCTTCTGCATGACCTCCTTGTAGAACTTGCAGTGGGTGCACTCGTACTCGTAAACCGGCATGATTCTCTCCCGACGCTAGAGGCAGCTTAAGCTAACCGAGCGGCGCTCACCCGGCGATCTGCTTGAACGTAAGCGCGCCGTCATGCACGCCGACCTGGATGCGGCTGCCCGGAACGAATTCGCCTTTCAGGATCCGCTGCGCGAGCGGATTCTCGATCTGCTGCTGGATGGCACGCTTCAACGGCCGCGCACCGTAGACCGGATCGAATCCCGCCTCGCCAATGAGGTCGCGCGCCTTGTCATCGAGCACGAGGCCCATGTCGCGTTCCAGAAGCCGCGCGCGCAGGTAGCCCAACTGTATGTCGACGATGGCACGGATCTGCGGCGTGCCGAGCGGATGAAACACGACGATATCGTCGATGCGGTTGACGAATTCGGGACGGAAATTCTTCTGCACGATCTCCATCACCGCCGCTTTCATGCGCACGTAGTTGCCCTCGCCCGCGAACTCCAGAATGACCTGCGAGCCCAAGTTCGACGTCATGATAATGACGGTGTTCTTAAAATCGACCGTGCGCCCCTGACCATCCGTGAGCCGCCCGTCATCGAGCACCTGCAACAGAACATTGAAGACGTCGGGATGCGCCTTCTCGATCTCATCGAGAAGAATCACGGCGTACGGGCGGCGCCGTACCGCCTCGGTGAGATAGCCGCCCTCTTCGTAGCCGACGTAGCCCGGCGGCGCGCCGATGAGGCGCGCGACCGAGTGCTTTTCCATGAACTCCGACATGTCGATGCGCACCATGGAGTCTTCGGTGTCGAACAGGAATTCGGCAAGCGCCTTGCAAAGCTCGGTCTTGCCAACGCCCGTCGGACCCAGAAACAAGAACGAGCCGTTCGGGCGGCGCGGGTCGGCAAGGCCGGCGCGCGAGCGGCGAATGGCGTTCGCGACGATGTGCACCGCTTCCTCCTGGCCGACGACGCGCCGGGCGAGCGCCTCTTCCATGCGCAACAGCTTCTCTTTTTCGCCTTCGAGCATCTTCGCAACCGGAATGCCGGTCCATTTGGAGACGACCTCGGCGATCTCCTCCTCCGTGACCTGATTGCGCACCAGGCGGATGTCTTTGGTCTCCGCGGCGAGCGCCGCGGCGAGCTTTTTCTCAAGCTCCGGGATGCGGCCATACTGCAGCTCCGCCATGCGCCCCAGATCCCCGGCACGGCGCGCCGTGTCGAGCTCGACGCGCACGCGATCAAGCTCAGCGCGAATATGCGCCGCGCCCTGTAAAGAGGCCTTCTCGGCTTTCCACTCCTCGTCGAGGTCGGCGAATTCCCTTTCGAGCCCGTGCAGCGTCTCCTCGAGCGTCTTCAAACGCTTGCGCGAAGCCTCGTCCTGCTCTTTCTTAAGGGCTACCTGTTCGATCTTCAGCTGAATGATGCGCCGCTCGAGCCGATCGAGCGATTCGGGCTTGGAGTCGATCTCGACGCGGATGCGCGCGGCTGCTTCGTCAATGAGGTCGATGGCCTTGTCGGGCAGCTGGCGGTCGGCGATGTAGCGGTGCGAGAGCGTCGCCGCGGCGACG
>DAITPA010000055.1:0-10777 GCA_036833805.1 Steroidobacteraceae bacterium
ACCCAAATAGAATCAGGTAGCGGGTGGCAATCCGCCCAATCAGGCGCCCGACGATCAGCATCGAGAGCAAGGTGCCGACGCCGCGTGGGGCCGTCACGATTCCCGTCAACAGCACCGGATAACCCATATGCGCCTGCAGGAGCGGCGGCAAGAGCGCAAGCGTTGCGAACAGCACCACCCCGACGACAAACACAAACACGTTGCCGGTCAGAAAATTGCGGTCGCGGAACAGGCTTGGGCTTATGAACGGGTGCGCGCGCGCGGTCGCCGTGTGCACGGCAAAAAGGTAGAAGCCGAGCGCCGCGATCGTCGCTTCGATCCAAATTTCCGTGGCTCCGAACCAGTCTTTCAACGGACCGCGGTCGAGCATCATCTGCAATGCCCCGAGCGCGAAGCTCAGCGTCAGAAAGCCAAAGAAATCGAAGCGGCTCCTCTTGCGCGCACTCTCAGCGAGAAACGCGAGCACGCCCAGAAACGAAATGATGCCGAACGGCACGTTGATGTAGAACACCCAGCGCCAGTCGTAGTCATCGGTCAGCCAGCCGCCGAGCGCAGGCCCGACGATCGGGCCCAACACGACCCCCATGCCCCAAACCGACATGGCGCGGCCGTGATGCTCGGGCGGGTTGATATCGAGCAGCACCGCCTGCGACATCGGCACGAGCGCGGCGCCGCCCAAACCCTGCAGCGCACGAAACACCACCATCTCCGGCAGCGTCTGCGCGAGGCCGCACAGCACCGAGGCCAGCGTGAATACGCCGATCGAAACGAGAAACACGCGCTTGCGCCCGAACTGCCCGGCGAGCCAGCCGCTCAAGGGCATCATGATGGCGGTCGCAATGATGTATGAGGTCAACACCCAGTTGATCTGATCCTGGGTCGAGGACAGGCTGCCCTGAATGCGCGGCAGCGCAACGTTCGCAATCGTCACATCGAGCGCCTGCATGATGGAGGCGACCATGACTGAGATCGTGATCAGCACGCGGTGCTGGCGCATTGCCGCTGTCATCAACGCCTGCGCAGATTACGGTGCCGGGCCCGCTGCCGCCTTGCCGTCGAGCGATGCCAACAGGCCGCTGCGCGCATGGCGGGTATCGACAGTCACGTCGGCGCTCAACCCCGCGCGCAGCGGCAGCGCAGCCGGCGCGTCGCTCACGGCGAGGCGCACCGGCAGTCGCTGCACGACCTTCACCCAGTTGCCGGTCGCGTTCTCCGGCGGAAGCATGGAGAACGCAGCGCCGGTGCCCGGACTTAAACTTACGATCCGGGCATGAAAGATCGTACCGGGATAGCTGTCGATTTTGACCGTCGCCGCCTGCCCGGGACGCATGTAGGTGAGCTGGCTTTCCTTGAAGTTGGCCTCCACCCAGACATCCTGCGTGGCAATGAGTGCGAACAATGGACTCGACGCATTGATGTAGTTGCCGACCTGCAGCTGCTCGACCTTGGCAACGATGCCGTCCTCGGGAGCGCTGATAACGGTGTACGAAAGGTTCAACAGGGCGCGGTCAAGGGCGGCGCGCGCCTGCAAGACGTTGGGATGATTTTCGATCGAGGTATGGGCGTCGCCGCCCAAGTTTGCGGCGACCGCGGCGAGCTCTTCGCGCGCCGAGCTCAACGCCTGGCGCGCATTGTCGAGCGCGTGGCGCAGCTGGTTCACCTGCACCTGGGAGGCAATGCCCGAGGCGAGCAGTCCATTCTGCCGATCATATTCGCGTTGTTGATAGGCGAGCGTCTGGTCGGCGCCGCGCACTTCCGCGAGGCGCTGGCGATAGGTTGCCTGCAGCGCTTCGACCGCAAGCCGTGCGCTAGCCAAGCGCGCCTGCGCTTCCTGCACCGCGATTCGAAACGGCGCGTCGTCAAGGCGGAACAGCAGCGCCCCCTTCGGCACGCGCTGGTTGTCGTGAATATCGATCTCGCTCACGCGGCCTGCGACGTTCGCGCTGATGACCATCTGCGCCGCCTGCACGTAGGCATCATCGGTCGATTGGTAGCGGCCGCCGCTGATGTAGAAATAGACGGCGCCGGCTATCACGATGAGCGGCGCGAGCAGCATGAGCGGCAGACGCAGGCACTCCTTAAGCGCACGCGCCTTAGGCGTCGCGGCGGCCGCCTCAACCGCGGCGCGCTCGCTCCTGTCGCTCGGTATCTCTACCACCTCGGCACGCGATTGCGCTGGGGCGGCGCTAATGAAGTCGGTCCTGAATGACTGCCGCTCGCGGGCACGGCGCTCTTGGCGACCGCGGCGCCGGCTGCCGCTGCGGCCGGCGGCGCGCCGACGGCGCGCGCGCTGGCGTGGATGCGCTCCAGCATGTCAATGAGGCGCAGAGCCTCTTCAGAGGAGAGGTCTGCGAGAAATTCCGCGCGCGTTTCATCCGCGAGCTGCCAGATCTCATCGAGGATCGCGCGCGCCTTGTCTTTGATGAAGAGGCAGCGGGCACGCCGGTCGTTTGGGTCCGCGCGGCGCTCGACCCATCCTTCGGCTTCCATGTAGTCGAGTATGCGCACCATGCTCATGGGGTCGATTTCGGCAAGCTCGGCGAGGCGGACCTGGCTCACGCCTTCATTTCTTGACAGGTAACCGAGCGTCTTGCACTGCGGCAACGTGAGCTGCAGCGCCTCGGCACGCTCCTCAAAGCGCCGCGTGTACAGGCGCCCGAGATCTTTCAGGAGGTAACCGAAATTACGGAGTTGTTCCATGGCTAGGCCTACGCTAAACCTAGCAGAGTATATAATAACGTCTGTTACTATATCAAGTGATACCGAAGGGCCAGCATGCCCGCGCCGCGCGGCGTTACGAGTGGGCAATCTGCAGAATGCTGTGCCGCATCTGCTCCTGCAGAACGAGCTGCGCATCCTGCGCGACCTGTGCGAGCACGTCATCGAAAGCCAACTTGCCGCCCTCGGCAATGCGGATTACGCCGCGCGCGCGCAGCAGGTCGATGAAGTTCTCGAACATGGTGCGATCGAAGAACTCCGGGGAGTTGATGCCGTAGAGCATGGTCATGCGTTGCCCCAAAAGCTGACAGCGCTCGGCCAGCGCAGATTGCGTAATCTGACCGCTGCCCGCCTGCAGCAGCAGCGCGACCGCCAAATAGTAGCGTTCGATCGTCTGAATGGTGGCCTGCGCGAGCAGCGACAGCTGCACCGCTTGTGCCGAGGCCGGCGGTGGCCGGCGCCACTCGGTGGCATCCGCGTTCGGCGCAACGAGTCCAAACTGGGCGAGGCTTGCGAGCACCGCATCGACGACGTCCGGCACCTCTTCTTCGCGCCAGCGCAGGAATAGCTCCGATGCGATGTAGGGATAGATGCGCCGCGCGAGCCGGTGCAGGTCGGCAGTGCGCAGCGTTGCATTGCTCGTGAACGCACAGGCCACGAGCGACGGCATCGCGAACAGGTGCAGCACGTTGTTACGGAAGTAAGTGGCGCGCACCGCCGCGGCATCGCTCATGCGCACCAGATCTCCGAGCGGCTGACTCTGACGCGACACCACTTGCAGCGCCTCGCCGTAGGCGATGATCTGCGCGCCGCTGAGGGTGGTGACGGTGACGCGCGCGCTATACGGAAAAGCGGCGAGCAGCGCCTGATAGAGCTCGAGCTGCCGCAATAGATCTGCCTCGGGCAAGGTCTGACGCGGTGTCGCGAGCAGCGCCACCGCCAGCAGATTGATGGGCGTCACGGCCGCCGCCGCATTGATGTTGCGCATGATGCGTTGCGCGAGCTCGTCAACCGCGGCATTGATCCACGGCAGACGTACATCGTCCTCGAGGCTCCTCGTGCGCCAGTCAGGATCAAAGCTGTCGAGGAGCTCAACAAGCTCGATCGGCTCGCCCATGTTGACGTGCACCTGGCCGAATCTTTCCTTCAAGCGCGGCAGCGCGCGCAGCAGGCCAAATATGCTCTCCTTCTGCTTGGGCGCTCCGGCGAGCTCGCCGATGTAGGTTAAGCCTTCGAAGATGCGCTCGTAACCGAAGTACACCGGTAAAAACATGACCGGCCGCACCGGGTCGCGCAAGAAGCTCCTCAACGTCATGGCGAGCATGCCGGTTTTAGGCTGCAACAGCCTGCCGGTGCGGCTGCGACCGCCTTCAATGAAATATTCGAGCGAATGTCCGCGCGCCATGATGGCCGCGAGATAGTTCATGAAGACCACCGTGTAGAGGGCGTTGCCGCGCAGGCTGCGGCGTATGAAAAAAGCCCCGCCCTTGCGCAGAAAGCGCCCCACGACCGGCATATTCAGATTGATGCCGGCGGCGATGTGCGGCACCGCATAGCCGTGGCGGAAGATCGCATACGAGAGCAGCAGGTAGTCCATGTGACTGCGGTGACAGGGGACGTACACGATCTCGTGGGTTTCCGCGGCGCGTTCCAGAGTCTCGACGTGCGCGAATTGCACGCCGTCGTAGAGGCGGTTCCACACGCGCGTCAACAGGTGCTCCAAAAAGCGCACGAAGGCGGGCGAGTAGTTCGCCGCGATCTCCTGCGCATATTTCTGCGCCTGAATCATCGCCTGACGGCGCGTCGTCTTCTTCTCGCGGCGCTCCTGTGCGACCGCCGCGCGCACCGCGCGGGTGCGCAGAATTCCCGTCACGAGCGTGCGCCGGTGCGACAGATCAGGTCCGATACGCGCCGCGCGCTGCCGCGCATACAGCGCGCGCAGCGCGCGCGTGACGCGCCGTCCCTGTACCGGTACGCCGCCCGTCTCGCTCAGGAGACTGCGCAACGACACCGGCTCATGAATCTCGATCAGCGTGTTGCGGCCATTGATGAGCACCTGCATGAACTTGCGCAGGCGGCTCGTGATCGCCCACTCCTCCACCAACAGCAGCCGCAGCCAGGAGACTTCCTTCTGTGGAGCGCGGCCCCAGAACACCGCCACCGGGATGAGATCGATGTCGAGGCCGGGGTGCGTTTTCACGATCTCAATCATGCGCAGCAAATGCGCCGGTGCGCGCCGATCGCGGCGCTCATCCCAAAATCCCCGCGGCCGGCTTAGATAAAAGAACGAGCGCAGCTCGCGCGCCTCGCCGAGCAGGCGCTTGCGCGGCCGCGCAAGCTTCAGCCGTACGCAGGCGCTCTGCAGCACGGCAAGATCGGTGAAGCTGCGACCCTCGAGGACGTAGCAGACGGGATGGGTTCGCTCGCGCAGGCGTTCAACGACATCCTCGGGGCGCACCTGATAGCGCACCCACAGGCCCAAGAGCCGCCGCAGGAGCCAGCTCACGGCAGCTTCGCGGCTAACGGCACCGAGGGCTCGCGGTGCAGGCCGTCCGCATCATTCGAACGCCGTCGCCGGCAGATCGAGCGCGATCAGAAAGTATTCGAACAGATAGCGCAGCACGCGGATCTGGCTGTGCAGCCGATGATCGCCGTTCAGGAGGTGCAGCGCCGCGCCATAGGCTTGCGCGAAGCGGATGCTGTGCTCATACGGCACGACCTCGTCGCGCCAGCCATGCACAATCGCAGCCGGACAGTCGAGCACGCCGGCACGCAGCTCCGGAAGGCCCTCAAGATAGAGCGCCGGCGCCATCAGAAACACGCCGCGCGCATGCAGGAGCGACGCCGACGCCACGGCGACGTAGCCGCCGAGGCTCGAGCCGACGAGCACGAGGTCCCCCTGCAACTCCTTGCAAAAATCCGCAAGACGCGTGATTCGCTCGCGCGGCGCATCGATGCCGCGGTAGTCCACTGACTCGGTCTCATAGCCTTCGCTGCGCGCAACTTCCGCAAGCGCGGAGATCTTGCGGCCCCAGGGACCGCTTTCCTGGCCATGCGAGAAAACTACGTAGCGCGTCGTCATGGCGTCCTCAAATTCACTTAGGCTTCCACAAGAGCTCATCCAGATCAGGCTCGACGCTGCGCACCACGCGGCCGCGCACGATCTCGACGCCTTCGGCGCGCAGCCGCCGTCTCTGTTCGGCGAACTGCCGCGATCCCTGCGCAAAGGCGATGCGCCCGCCCGCGCCGAGTACCCGATGCCAGGGCAGCTCAAGTGTCGCCGGCGCGACCTTCAGCGCGTGGCCGACCATGCGTGCACGCCCGGGCAACCCGGCGCGACGCGCCACCCCACCGTAGGTTGCGATCTGCCCGCGTGGAATCGCAACGACGGTGCGCCAGATGAGTTCGAGTGCCTCCGTGCGCATGCGCGAATGATACGCCAGCGCGCTATTCGGTAAGATGACTTGCGCGCGTGCTTGAGCGCCGGGACCAGAGCGCCTACATTGCTCCCTCGAAAGTATCAGGCCGGAGCCGCAGCATCGCAGCCCGCTGCCGCCGCCACCCGTCAGCAGATGGATTGGCTCACCATGACCGACACCATATCGATGGGTCCGACCTTACAAGCCTGGCACAAGCACGGTGGTTCGAGCTTAGGGCGCTGGCTGTTCGCGCGCATGGTCTGTCGGCGCGCGCCGTACTTCGGCACGATCCGGCCGCGCTTCCTCGAATTACGCCCGACCTTCTGCAAGGTCGCGATGCGCCGCCGCCGCGCGATCGAGAATCACGTGGGCGCCATCCACGCGCTCGCGCTCGGCAACCTCTGTGAGCTGGCGGCCGGCATGGTGACTGAAGTCACAACTCCGCCTACGACACGCTGGATCCCGCGTGGCATGACCATCGAGTATCTGCGCAAGGCCGAAAGCGATGTATCGGCCACCGCACGCCTCGACAGAAGCGAATGGTCAGCGACGGGCAACGTCGCCGTACCCGTGAGCGTGACCGACAGGAACGGCAATGAGGTGGTGCGCGCCGTCATCACGATGCACATCTCCCCGAGCAAGGCCTAGGTTCCTTAAAGCTTCACGGCTTGGGCGGAAGCGGCTGGCGCGACACCGCGAGGCGACCTGTTATGCGAATCTCTAAGTTGCAGCTGTGCGCCGCGCCTGCAGTCGCGCTGCTCATCTTGGCTGCATGCTCGAACGGTAGCGAGTGCGCGCACAACTTGCGGGACGCGCAAAACTCACCTGATGGAAAACTAAAAGCCGTCATTGTCGACGTTCGCTGCGGCGCAACTTCCGCGCGCAGCAGCTGGGTATTGATTGCCGATGCGAATGCAAAATTCCGCGACGCGGCGGACAAAGTTGCCGTTTTCGACGGATCCGCAGAACGAGTTGTTTGGCGAGCCACAGCGCTGCTCGTTGTTTATGGCCATGCAAAACCGTCGCAGACGCCCGAATCCGCCAAAGGTGTGCAAATCGTGTATCTCGAATCTGAGCCAGCGGTCGACTTAGGCGCGCTGCGCTAGCGCTTGCGCATGGCCGCGCCGTCGTTGTTGACGCGCGCCGCGGGCGGATCAGGGCCCGATAATGATGCCGCGCAGAATCGAGGTCTCAATCTCCCACTCGAGGCGGCGCTGCGAAGTCGCCTGGCGATTGGCGGAAACGGCGCGCACGCGGCTGCCGCTGCTTTGATGAGTGACGAGGCAGGCGTGAAAGTCGCATGGCTTGGTGAGCGCAAAGCCGAACAGGAGTTTGACCTTGCCCTGCGCAATGCTGTCGCGCGAGTTCACGCGCTCGTCGCAGATGACGAAATAGCTCTCCTCAGGCGTGCTGCCGGCGAATGCGCCCTCCAGGCCGAGCGCTTCGAGAAATGCGAGCGTCTGCTGCTGCGCACGTTTCCAGGCGGCTGCTGAATTCTGTTCGAACGCGAGCCAACGCGTGCCGCGCTCGATGCTCGCATTGATGAAGAGCGCGAGTCGCCGTGCGGAGAGGTACTGCCAATCGGGAGACACGCCGCCGCCGGCAGCGAGGGTGCAGGCCGCGACGCTCGGGATAGCGGCGGCGCGCGTCGCCAACAGCGTGTTGACGCCCGCCTGCGCCAAACGCACTCGCTCCGACTCGGCAACCACGGTCGCCGGGCGCAGGGCGGGGCGCAGAATGGCATCGGCGCTCTGCGCCGCCGACCAAAGCGGCCAGGTCTCATCGAGCCGCGCGATCATCCCGGCAACCGCCCCGCAGGCCGCAAACGTCTCGGCGCGACCGCGCAGACGGTCGAACGCCATGACGCGCGGGAAGTACATGACGGCGTCTTCGCTGCGAAACGGCCAGCTGCGCAGCGCCTCAAGCGCCGCACGCGCGCTACTCCACGCAGCCGGCGGGTCAACTATGAGCATGGCGTGGCGCTCGCGACAAAAGCGCGCCGCCACCATGAGCGTGCTCATGCCGACATCCTGCTCGCGATCGAGCGGCGGAATGCACAGCAGGTTGAAGCCATCGGCCGCTTGCAATGCAAAAAGTCCGGTGCCCTCGAGCGCGGATCCGATGACGTCGTAGTCGGTGAGCGTTGCGCCGTCGTCGCCGTCGGGATTGGAATGCACGTAATCCACGACCGGCGCGTGCGGTGAGTGCCTCGAGCGCTCCGGACGCTCGCTCGGCACCGCGCCCAACACCCGCACGAGACGCGACTCGAGCAGCACTTCGCTGATCGAGCGCTGCGCCTGCGCAGCGCTCGAGAGCCGCCGGAAGATCTCCTGATCCTCGATGAGCTCGGACGGGGTGGTGCGCAGCCGCTGCACGACCAAGTTGAAGCAATCGGCTTCGTCCGCGCCGATGCCGTCGTAGTCGACCGACGCGCGCAGGTATTCGCGCGAGCCCGGATTGATGCCAATCAACTTGAGCTCGTGACTGCCCGCGCGCAGCGTCAGCGTCGGCGGTCGCGCACCGTTCACGACGCGCACCACGAGCGCATCGCGGCCGCCGTTCTCGAAGAACTGCTCGATGGCGTAGGAAACCGTCGACGGCTGCCACAGTCCGCCGAAGATCTGCTGAAAATCGGCGAAGCTTGTGATCGCGACCGGCAGATTGACCGGCCCTTTCAAGGTGCGGCCGACGAAGGCGGTGACGCCGGTCGGCGCGCGGGCGATAGCGCGCTCGGTACCGCCGCCGGCGGCGCCCGCGAGGTCGCGCAGACGCTGCGCCGCAGGAAACGTTGCAACGCTATTTGCCATTCGCGCCTGCTTCGCGCGCGCGTAATTCACTCTCAGCGCGCGCGCGTTCGAGTTCTTCTTGTCTGCGCGCGATCTCCGCGAGCATCAGCTGCAGCCATTCCGACAGGTCGGCCACTGTGGTTTCTTCTTGGTTCTAAGTTCTAAGTACCGGTCTTTGTAGGCGCGGGCGGCACCACCGGCGTGCGCAGCGGTGCCGCCTGCGGGTCCCGGTCGGAGAGCATTTCACGAAAACTCGCCTCATCCGGCGGCAGATCGGATTTGCCGTCCCAGGTCGCCTCTTCGGGCACGCGGTTCTGTACTTTCGGTGCGCTCGCCAGAACCTCGTCCAAATTGGCATCCGCGCGCGACACCGACACCGGAATGCCGCGCGGCTCACGCGCAAGCGTCGCCACCAGTTCCGCGTTCAAAGTCGCGTTGCGGCGCTTCAGCTGCTTGTCGATACGTGCCTGCTGGGCTTTGGGCAGTCCATCGGCCTGCGCCTGCTTGCCGTCGTGGGAGTCATCCTCCAGTGGACCGCTCGCCTGCATGAAGAGCTCGCCGTCCTGCCAGCCGAACAGGAACGGCTGATTGACGACGCGCACCTGCGTGCCGATCGGAATCATGTCGTAGAAAGACTCGATGTCCTCGGGATACAGGCGGATGCAGCCGTGGCTCGAGCGCAGGCCCACGCCTGCGGGCTTATTGGTGCCATGAATGAGGTAGCTCGACCAGCCAAGATAAAAAGCGTAGCGGCCGAGCGGATTGTCCGGTCCCGCCCCGATGACCGCGTCCAGGTCCTCGCCGTTCTCTTTGTGCTCTTTGATGACCGACACCGGCACGTGCCAGGTGGGGTTCTTCTGCCGGCGCATGATCGTCGTCACGCCCTCGGGGGTCTTCCAGCCGACTTTGCCGATGCCGATGGGATGGGTGTAGACGAGCGCCGGCTCGCCGGACTTGTGCTTCGGGAAATAGAAGATGCGCATCGCTGCGACATTGATGATGACGCCCTCGCGTGGCGCATTCGGCAGAATGAACGCGGTGGGCACCACAATCGCTTTGCCCTCGCCCGGCAGCCACGGATCGATCTTCGGATTCGCGCGCACGATCTCCTCGTAGCCGACGTTGAAGCGCCGCGCGATGTCGGTGAGGGTGTCCTCCTTGGTGCTGGTCGTGATCTGCACGTGCCCGACGATGTCCTGGTCGGGCTGCAATTCGAAGCGCTCAGTCGCCTCGGGAAGAGGCACTTCCACCACTGCAACGGGCGCGGCAACCGGTGCAGGCTTGGCGTGCCCCGCCCACGGTTCGTGCAATAAAGAACAGGAAGCCGGTGCGAGGAGCAGGGTCGAAAGCGCGATGTGCTTCAGCGGGCGCGGAAAGGAGCTCATGCGGCGATTATGACATCCGCCTGCACCGGGCTACAGCAGGACCGGTTGGTTCGGCAGCTCATTGGCGCCGGCGCCGCCGGCGCTTGGAAAATGCCGCGCCAGGAGGCGTCCTACGTGCTGCACGCCGGCGACCGAGGCGCGACCGAAGTCGCCGCTTCTGAAGTGCCGCTCCATCTCGCGGCAGACCTCGTCCCACTCGGCCTGCGGAACGCGCGCTGCCAGGCCCCGATCGGCCAGAATCTCCACATCGCGGTCGGCAAGCAGTACGTAGATGAGAACGCCATTGTTCTGGGCGGTGTCCCAGACGCGCAGCTGGCTGAACAGCTGCAACGCCCGCTGCCGCGGCGCGAGGTCGTGCCAAAGAAGAGCCGGATGCAGGGCCGTTTCAATGACAAAACGGATCTCACCCGCATGCTGCGTTTCGACCTGCGAGACGCTCGCCTCAATGGCCGCAAGCACGGCCGGCGTG
>DAITPA010000056.1:0-10708 GCA_036833805.1 Steroidobacteraceae bacterium
ATGGCTGCGCGGCGAATTTTTCGAAAAGCGCCGCGTCGCTCACCGCGCACGCTAGCGAGTTGCCGAGGCAGCATCGGCTGCAAAGCCGCTCGGCTTAGCAGTGCGAGCGCGGGAGGGCCTGCCAGCTGCGGATTTTTCCCTCGATCCATGCCTGCGCGTCGTCGTTGATCTCGCGCGCTTCGCGGTTTGCGGCCGGAATCGCCGGTCCTATGGCGACGCGAATCGTGCCGGCTTTCTTCATCAGTCCGCGCCGCGGCCAGTAGTCACCCGAGTTATGGGCCACCGGTACAATCATCCGTCCGGCCGCCTTTGCCAGGAGCGCACCGCTGCCGCCGTACTTGCGCGTCTGGCCACGGGCCATACGCGTGCCTTCCGGGAAGATGATGACCCAGGAGCCTTCGGCAAGGCGCGCGCTGCCTTGCTCGATGACCTGGGAGACGGCCGAGCCGCCTGATTTGCGATCGATGGCGATGGCATGCAGCTGCACAATTCCCCAGCCAACGAATGGGATCCAGGTGAGCTCGCGTTTCAGCACCCACACCTGCCGCGGAAAGATCACGGCCATGGCGATCGTTTCCCAGGACGAAGAATGCTTCCACAAGGCAACGTGGCTGCCGGGCGGCAGGTTCTCGAGTCCCTCGACCCGATAGTCGAGCCGGCAGGTCCACTGCAGTGCTTTAAGCAGTACCGCCCCCCAGACTCGCGCGAGGACAAAGCGCAGTCGGAAAGGCAGGAAGAGGCAGGCGATGACAAAAAAGATCGCGTAGAAAAACGTCCAGAGAAAGAGAAATACCGTGAAGACAACGGAGCCGATGAACTGCATAAGAAAGATCAGCCCGGCAAATGCGACAAATCGGCAACTCCGGCAAAGAGCCCGCGCAGCTCCGCAAGAAGCGCCAGGCGATTCGCGCGCAGCTTCTCGTCCGGATCCATGACCATGACCTGATCGAAGAACGAATCCACGGCGGCACGCAGCTGCGCGAGATGGCCAAGCGCTGCGGCGTACTCGCGCTGCGCGGTGGCGGTTGCGACCGTCTTGGAGAGCGCCCGCATGGCATCGAAGAGGCGCACTTCGGCCGGCGCCTGCAAAGCCTCCACGTCGACTTCGCCGCGCGGCGCGCCTTCCGCTTTGCGCAGGATGTTCGCGATGCGTTTGTTGGCGGCCGTGAGACTCGCCGCCTCCGGCAGCTCGAGAAAGGCGGCAAGTGCTTGCAGGCGTTGCGCAAAATCCAGCGGCGATCTGGGCTCGGTCGCCAGCACCGCATCAAACATCTCCGTGGAGATGGCGGAGTGTGTGGCTGCAGCGCCCGCGCCTTCGAGATAGTACGCACGCAGGCGCTCCAGCATGTAACCGTACACTTCATCGGCGGTGCGCGCCGCCGTCACCGGCTGCAGCGCCACCGCCCGCTCGATCAAGCCGCGCAGATCCAAATCGAGCCGCCGCTCGATCAGGATGCGCACGACACCAATCGCGGCTCGGCGCAGGCCAAACGGATCGCGGGTGCCGCTCGGCTTTTGGCCGATCGCGAAAATTCCCGCAAGGGTGTCGAGTTTGTCGGCGATCGACAGCGCAACTCCGGCATGCGTCAGCGGCAGCTCATCGCCGGCGCTGCGCGGCAGGTAGTGTTCGCGGATGGCGTCAGCGACCTCGTGCGGCTCCTGGTCGAGAAGTGCGTAGTAGCGGCCCATGATTCCCTGCAGCTCGGGGAACTCGCCAACCATGGCGCTCAAGAGATCGCATTTGCACAACTCAGCGGCGCGTTCCGCAGCGGCGCGGTCGCCGTGAATCGCTGCGGCGATCTCGCCTGCGAGCGTGCTCACGCGCCGCGCCTTCGCGCCGATCGAACCCAACTTCGCGTGAAATGTGACGGCGTCGAGTGCCGCGCCAAACGCGGCGAGGCTGTGCTTTCGGTCCTGTTCCCAGAAAAACGCCGCATCCGCAAGCCGCGGACGCACGACGCGCTCGTTGCCTGCACGCACTTTGTCAGGCTCGCGGCTTTCGATGTTGCTCATGGTGATGAACCACGGCATGAGCGCGCCGGCAGCATCCTCCAACGGGAAATAGCGCTGATGATCCTGCAGTGTCGAGATCAAAACCTCGCGCGGCAGTTGCAGGAAGCGCGCGTCAAAGCGGCCGGCGATCGCCACCGGCCATTCAACGAGCGCCGTCACCTCATCGAGGAGCTCAGCATCAAAGAGCGCGCGGCCGCCAAGCTCGCCGGCCAGCGTTGTTGCGCGCTCGCGGACCCTTTCGCGGCGCTCTGCGAAATCCGCGAGCACGTAGCCGCGCTCACGCAGCAGGCGTGCGTAGCTTCCCGGGCTCGTTACGCGCAGCGGCCGCGGCGCCATGAAGCGGTGACCTTGCGTCATGTTGCCGGCCGCAGTCTCAAGCAGCGTTGCGGGAATCACGTCCTTGCCGTAGAGCATGACGAGCCAATGCACGGGGCGAACAAATTCGGCACTGCCCGCGCCCCAACGCATGCGCTTCGGGATCGGCAGCGCATCGAGCGCGGCCTGCACAATAGCCGGCAGGAGCGACACTGCGTCTATGCCGGGCTTGGTGCCAATGAAGTACACGAATGTGCCCTTGGCCTCTTCGAGCTGCTGCAGCAGCTCGACGGAGGTGCTGCAGCTTTGTGCGAATGCAAGCGCCGCGCGGGTTGGAACGCCCGCAGCATCGAACGCGGCGCTCAGCGGCGGGCCGCGGCGCTTCAAATTCTGTTCGGGTTGCCGCACGGCGAGCCGCTTTACCCACACCGCGAGCCGTCTCGGCGTGGCGAACGGCAGCATTTGCCCGTGCGTAAGACCCGCCTGCAGAAGACCTGCGGCAAGACCCGTGACGAAGGCTTGCGAAAGCTCAAGGAGAGCTTTTGGCGGCAACTCTTCCGTGCCGAGCTCAACCAGAAAGTCGCGCTCTGCGGTCCTCATGCGCCGGCGACTGCCGCTGCCGGCTTAAGCATCGGAAAACCCAAGGCTTCGCGGCTCGCGTAATAGGCCTGCGCCACCGCGCGCGCCAGAGTGCGCACGCGCAGCAGATAGCTCTGGCGCTCGGTCACCGAGATGGCGCGGCGCGCATCCAGCAGATTGAAGATGTGCGAGGCTTTGAGCACTTGCTCGTAGGCCGGCAGTGCAAGCCCGGCGGCCAGCAGAGCGGTGCAGGCTTTTTCGTGATCACCAAAGTGATGGAACAACACAGCGACGTCGGCGTGCTCGAAATTGTAGGCCGACTGCTCCACTTCGTTCTGATAAAACACGTCGCGGTAGCTGATGCGCCCGTGCGGACCCTCCGTCCAGACGATGTCGTAGATGCTTTCCACGCCTTGCAGATACATCGCGAGGCGCTCAAGACCATAGGTGATCTCGCCGCTCACGGGGCGGCAATCAAGCCCGCCAACCTGCTGGAAGTAGGTGAACTGTGAGATCTCCATGCCGTTCAACCACACTTCCCAGCCCAAGCCCCACGCGCCGAGCGTCGGCGACTCCCAGTTGTCCTCAATGAAACGCACGTCGTGCACGAGCGGGTCGAAGCCCACGCGGCGCAGGCTCCCGAGGTACAGGTCGAGGATGTCGAGGGGAGAGGGCTTGATGATCACCTGGAACTGGTAGTAGTGCTGCAGGCGAAAGGGATTGTCGCCGTAGCGGCCATCGGTCGGGCGGCGTGACGGCTGCACGTAGGCGGCACGCCACGGTTCCGGTCCGATTGCCCGCAGGAACGTCGCGGTATGAAAGGTGCCGGCGCCGACTTCCATGTCGTAGGGCTCAAGGATGACGCAGCCCTGGTCGGCCCAGTAGCGCTGCAGCACGAAAATGAGTTCCTGGAAAGTGCGCGGCGTGCTGCCGGGTGGTGGGTGTTTCATGGGCCGGCGAGTATAAATCCTATCCTCCAAACGGCGGGTGCCCGCCTGCGCTACCATCTTGCACTAAAGTTGTGCATGATCGGCTGATGCCTGCACCACAATGGCGCGCTTGCACACTGCACGCGCATGCCAAGTACTTGATTCGCGGAAGTTCGCGGGGTTGGCATAAGCCCTGCACTGAGCACTGTCCTTTCCCGGGGAGCGACGATGAAGACACCGAGTGACGTATTCAAGCTGATCAAAGAGAAAGAGGCGAAGTTTGCGGACTTACGCTTCACCGACACGCGCGGCAAGGAGCAGCACGTAACGATTCCGGCGCGGCTCGTGGACGAGGATCTATTTCGCGACGGCAAAATGTTCGACGGCTCCTCGATCGGGGGCTGGAAGGGCATCAATGAGTCGGACATGATCCTGATGCTCGACCCGAGCACCGCCGTCATCGATCCGTTCTTCGAAGAGACTACGGTGGATGTCCGCTGCGACGTGATTGAGCCTGCGACCATGCAAGGCTATGAGCGCGACCCGCGCTCGCTCGCCAAGCGCGGCGAGGCGTATTTGAAGTCCACCGGCATCGCCGATGGGGCGCTCTTTGGGCCCGAGAACGAGTTTTTTATCTTTGATAGCGTGCGCTCGGGCGCGGACGTGCGCGGCTGCTTCTATGAGATCGATTCGGTCCAAGGCGCCTGGAATTCCGGAAAGGACTATGCCGAGGGCAACCGCGGTCATCGCCCGGGCTTGAAGGGCGGCTACTTTCCGGTCCCGCCCGTCGATGCGTTCCAGGACATCCGTTCGGCCATGTGCCAGGCGTGCGAGGAGATGGGGCTCGTCGTTGAAGTGCATCACCACGAGGTCGCAACCGGCGGCCAGTCGGAGATTGGCATTGGACCGGGGGGTTTGGTCTTCAAAGCCGACCAGGTGCAGATCCTGAAGTACTGCGTGCACAACGTCGCCCACGGCTACGGCAAGACCGCGACCTTCATGCCGAAGCCCCTGGTCGGCGACAACGGCAGCGGCATGCACGTGCATCAGTCGCTGCAGAAGGAGGGCAAGGCGCTCTTTGCCGGCGACAAGTACGGCGGGCTCTCGGATCTTGCGCTCTACTACATCGGCGGCATCATCAAGCACGCCAGAGCCCTGAACGCCATCACCAATCCGGGCACCAATAGCTACAAGCGCCTGGTTCCTGGCTTTGAAGCCCCGGTCATGCTCGCCTACTCCGCGAGAAACCGTTCGGCGTCGATCAGAATCCCCTGGGTGTCGAATCCCAAAGCACGCCGCATCGAGGTGCGCTTTCCCGACTCGTGCGCGAACCCCTACTTTGCCTTCACGGCCATGATGATGGCGGGCCTGGATGGCATCCAGAACAAGATCCACCCCGGGGATCCCGCGGACAAGGATCTCTACGATCTGGAGCCCGAGGAGGCCAAACACATCCCCACGGTGTGCCACTCGCTTGATATGGCGATCGAGCACCTCGACACGGACCGCGAGTTCCTCACCCGCGGGGGCGTCTTTACGAACGATGTGATCGACGCCTATATAGGCTTGAAGATGCAGGAGATCACGCGCTTTCGCATGTCCACGCATCCGGTTGAGCTGGACATGTACTACAGTTGTTAACCGTAGCGGACTTGCCTTTGTCCTTCGGACCCGGCGCGGCTATGCTGAGCTCATATGCGCGCCACGGTGTTTACCTTAATGTGCATCGCCGTTTGCGGGACGGCGGTCTCAGCCACGGTCTACAAATGGGTGGATGCGGATGGCGTCACGCACTACACCGATCAGCCGCATGCCGGTGCCCAAAAGATGCAGCTGCAGGGCGCGCAGACCTATTCCGCCGCGGCCGGGCGGCCTTCGGCTGCAGCGATCGCGGCAGCCGGGCGGCGTACGGCGACGACGCCAGCTCCCGGGCCCGCTTATTCGGCGTGCGCCGTCACCCGGCCGACCAACGACGAAGTGTTCGTGAATGCATCCTCGGTGCCTGCAATCGTGCATCTGGATCCGGGCTTGCGCGACGGCGACAAAGTCTCCGTGATGCTCGACGGCGCGCCGCTGCCGGTGCGCACGCCCATCGACACCGAATTCATGCTCTCGGCGGTGGTGCGCGGAACGCATTCGCTCACTGCCAAGGTCGAGGATGCGACCGGCACGGTGGTGTGCCAGTCGGCAAGCGTGATGTTCCACGTGCGTCAGCCGTCGGTGCTCGCACCCAATGCACCGGTCAATCGTCACTAGTTAGCCCGGCGGCGCTCCGCAGCCACGCGAGCCGCCGTGGCTGTTGAGCACAGTCTGCCATCGGTCCTCTCGCACTTCGATCCGGCCGACCTGCTCGATGCGCTGTCGACCGGCATCGTGGTACTCGATGCACAGCTGTGCCCGATCTACGCGAATGTTGCCGCGCAGGATGTGCTCGCGTTCAGTCTCAATCAGGCGCGCGGCCGGCCGTTCGGGGATTTCCTGCACGAATCAAATGGCCTCGTTGCGACGCTGCGGCGCGTGCTCGCTTCGGGAGAAGGGATTGCCGATCGCGAACTCGTTCTGAAGCCCGTAGGCGTGTCGCGGGATGCGCGCGTGCTCGACGTCACGATCACGCCGCTCGAAGGTCAGATCACCGGCACGCATCTTCTGCTCGAACTTGCCGACGCAACACAACGGCAGCGCATCTCGCGCGAGAGCGACTTGCTCGCGCGCCTGGAAAGCAGCCGTCTCATGATTCGGCAGCTCGCGCACGAGATCAAAAACCCTCTGGGCGGCCTGCGCGGCGCCGCGCAACTCCTGGCGCGCGAGCTGCATGACGCGACTTTGCGTGAGTACACCGGCGTCATCATCGGCGAGGCAGATCGCCTGACCGCGCTCGTCGACTCGATCGCCGGGCCCGGGCGTCCGCCGCTCAGGAGCCTCGTCAATGTGCATGAGCTGTGTGAGCACGTGTTTCACCTGCTGCGCGGCGAGGCGCGTTCGACGGTGCTGATCGAGCGCGACTACGATCCGAGCCTGCCGAGCGCGATGCTCGACCGCAATCAGGTCATCCAGGCGTTGCTCAATGTCGCCAGAAACGCGCTGCAGGCCGTCGGCGAGCGCGGGCGCGTGACGCTGCGCACGCGAGTGTTGTCAAACGTCAGCATCGGCTCGCTGCGGCACAAGCTCGTGGGCAGCCTGCAGGTCGAGGACAACGGGCCCGGAGTGCCGGAGGAGCTGCGCGCCAGCATCTTTTATCCGCTCGTAACCGGCCGCGCGAATGGGACGGGATTGGGTCTTGCGGTGGCGCAGGATCTCGTAACAAGGCACAGCGGCCTCATCGAATTTGAGAGCGAGCCGGGTCGAACCGTTTTTACGCTGCTGCTGCCTTTGACGGAGGACGCATGAGTTCCTCGGTGCTGCATGTGTGGCTCGTCGATGATGATGCCTCGATTCGCTGGGTGCTTGAACGGGCGCTGCGCGATGGCGGCATGGCGCCGCGCACCTTCGACTCGGCCGAGCCGGTTCTCGATGCGCTGCAGCGCGAGTCGCCGGATGTTCTCGTCACCGATATCCGCATGAACGGACTGTCGGGGCTCGATCTTCTGAAGAAGATTCACGAGTCACGCCCGGCGCTGCCCGTCATCGTGATGACGGCGCACTCGGATCTTGGCAGCGCGGTATCCGCCTACGGCGGCGGTGCTTTTGAATATCTCCCCAAGCCCTTCGACATCGACCACGCGGTCGATCTGGTGCGGCGTGCAGCGCGTGCGCATCCGCAGGACCATATCGAACCGGTGCCGGTGCCGCGCATACCGCAGCTGCGCGGCTCGGCGCCGGCGATGCAGCAGGTGTTTCGCGCCATCGGCCGCCTCGCCCGCTCGAGTGTCACGGTGCTGATCACCGGCGAATCGGGCACCGGCAAAGAGATTGTCGCGCGCGCTCTGCATGATCACAGCCCGCGCGCGGGCAAGCCCTTCATCGCGCTCAATACTTCAGCGATTCCGGCGGATCTGCTGGAGTCCGAGCTTTTTGGCCACGAAAAAGGCGCGTTCACCGGCGCGGACGCGCAGCGCCGCGGGCGTTTCGAGCAATCCGACGGCGGCACACTGTTCCTCGACGAGATCGGCGACATGTCGACTCCGCTGCAGACGCGGCTGTTGCGCGTGTTGGCTGAGGGCGAGTTCTACCGCGTGGGCGGTCAAACTCCGATTAAGGTCGACGTTCGTGTCATCGCGGCAACTCACCAGAACCTGCAGTCGCATGTTGAGCGCGGTCTGTTTCGCGAAGATCTGTATCACCGTCTGAATGTGATCCGCATCGAGTTGCCGCCGCTGCGGGCGCGCGCCGAGGACATTCCGGATCTGCTCGAGCACTATCTGCGCTTCGCAACCCAGGAGCTCGCGGTCGCGCCGAAGGTGTTCGCGGCCGAGACGGTCGCGAAGCTTGCCAGTTACAGCTGGCCAGGCAACGTGCGCGAACTCGTCAATCTTTGCCGGCGGCTCGCCGTGCTCGCACCAGGACGCGAAGTGCGCGTCGAGGATCTGCCGCCGGAGCTTACGGCGGCGGTGCCCCCGGGCGTCGTGGACGCTGACTGGGCGCGAGCGCTTGGCATCTGGGCAGACGCTCGCGCGATGACTGCCAAACGCCCGCTTCTTGATGAGGCCCAGCCGCAGCTCGAACGGGTACTGATACGCGCCGCCCTGAAGCGCACCCAAGGGCACCGCCAGGAGGCGGCCAAGCTTTTGGGTTGGGGCCGCAACACACTCACCCGCAAGTTGAAAGAGCTCGGCATGGCGGACGCGGATCACGCACCTCCCTAACGGCCTCTCCCGCCGCGGCATGCTGCTTATAATCCGTCGTGACTCATCACGATGGAGTGCTGGTGCCGAACTGGAGCTATATCTGGGGAATCGAATTTTACGGCAACAGCGCCGCGGCCTGGACGCTCGCCTTCGTCGCCTTTCTTCTGACGTTCACCGTGCTGCCGCTCGTCAGGGGCTTCATTGCGGCGCGGCGGCGCAAGTGGCGAGAGGCCAACCGCATGCAGCCGGTGGCCGTCGAGATCACGGCTCTTCTGATTGCGCGCACGAGTCGTATTTTCCTTTGGGTGCTCGCGCTGTGGTGCGCCTCGATCCTGCTCGTCTTTCCGAGCGGTATCGAGCACGTCATTCACGTCACGATCGTTTTCAGCTTCTGGTTCCAGGTGGGGCTATGGGCGATGGCGGCGGTGCGCTATGCGATCGAGCGACGCGGACGCCGGGCGGGCGCTGCCGGCGGCACGGGCGGCGACCCGGCCGTGTCCGGCTCCATCGACATCATCGTCTTCATCGCCGGCCTCACGATTTGGACGATGGCGCTCTTGCTCGCGCTCGACAACCTCGGCGTGCAGATCAGGCCTTTGCTCACCGGCCTTGGAATCGGCGGCGTCGCGGTGGCCCTTGCTGTGCAGAGCGTGCTTGGCGACGTCCTTGCCTCCATGTCGATCGCGCTCGATAAGCCCTTCGGCATTGGGGATTCGCTCACGCTCGATGACATTCAAGGCACCGTGGAGCACATCGGCGTCAAGAGCACGCGGCTGCGCAGCGTCTCGGGCGAGCAGATTATCCTGTCGAATGCGGATGTCTTAAAGAGCCGTGTACGCAACTTCGGACGCATGCGCGAACGGCGCTCCGCCTTCCGCTTGAACGTCACCTACGATACTCCGCCCGATAAACTGCGGGCGATTCCGCCGGCCGTGCGCGCGGTGATCGAAGCACAGCCGAACACGCGCTTTGATCGCTGTCATTTCCTGGCTTTCGGGGAGTGGGCGCTGCAGTTTGAAGTGGTCTATTTTGTGACGGTATCGGACTACAAAACCTACGCCGATCTGCAGCAGACGATCAATCTTGCGATTTTGGAGCGCTTCACGGCGCTCGGCGTGGAAATCGCGTTCGCCACGCATTCTCTGCACGATAGGAAATAGGCTCGTCACTGGCGAACCAGATCAGGGTGCACAGACGCATACACCGCGGCGCGAATCCTAGGTTTTCGCCGCGACGATTCGGAGCATGCCCCCGAAGCCTGCCTCGCGGCGCATTAAGGCCTAGGGCCGTCAACTTTGAGACGACCCATTGCGGATCGAGCCGTAGTTTGGGATCACTGCTCACCCGCTGCTGCCAGCCGGCGCTTTCGCGCTCGTGCAACAGATCGTAGACCGTCACCTGCTGTTCGCCGTACTCGAGAAAGCAGGTGAGGATGCGTTGCGCGTCGCCGCGCACCAGGATGAAACGCCGCTCTGACTCGAGCGGCGCGGCGACGTAGTCGCGAAAAGTCGCGGCAAATATTCCGCCCTTCGTCAACGCTGCAGCGACTGGCGCTAGGAGCGCCTCGATGCAGGCGAGATCCGGCAAATGAGACCTGCGTCCTACGCCTTCGCACTCGCCCCTGATCTACCCGCTGCGTACTACTCGTGGGGCGTGGCGCTCGCGAAGCACGGGGATCTCGACGGTGTGGTGGCGAAATTCAAGGACGCCAATCAGAAAGGGCCGCACTGGGCCGATCCGCTCAAAGCGTGGGGTGATGTGCTCGTGAAGCAGGGCAAGACCAAAGATGCGCTCGACAAATACGACGAGGCCCTCAAATACGCGCCGAACTGGAAGGAGCTAAAGGAAGCGCGCGAGGCGGCGGCGAAGCAGAAGTCTTGATTGGACTTCCTGGAAGCAATGGGATGGACGTTCGCGACCGACTCAAAGGGGTCAAACGTGGTCAATTAGTCGGAACGCCCGGAAATTCGGCGTCGAATGGGCGAGTTTCGGGCCAACTGCAGACATATAGCGGGTTAAAATCCCTGCCAAATAGCCGCCACTCGCAAATGTGCGGCTTAGGACAAAGGCTGCTAGTTCTCGCGGAGC
>DAITPA010000057.1:0-10657 GCA_036833805.1 Steroidobacteraceae bacterium
CTCAGGTTCGGGTAAGACCACGCTCTTGCAGATTCTCGGCGGTCTTGATCGGCCGACCTCTGGAACAGTGTGCGTGGATGGGCGCGACATTCACAACCTAAATGAGAAGGAGCGCGGCGCGCTGCGCAATCGGGCGCTCGGCTTCGTGTACCAGTTCCACCATCTGCTGCCCGAATTCTCCGCACTTGAGAACGTGGCGATGCCGCTGCTTATCCGCCGCATGCACGTCGGTGAGGCGCGCTCGCGTGCACGCGCGTTGCTGCAGCGTGTCGGCTTGAGCGATCGCCTAGAACATCGGCCGCACGAGCTGTCGGGCGGCGAGCGGCAGCGCGCGGCCGTGGCGCGCGCGCTGGTCACCGAGCCGCGAGTCGTGTTGGCGGATGAGCCCACCGGCAATCTTGACGGGGTGAATGCGGCGCAAGTCTTCGCTTTGATGCTCGAGCTCAACCGCGAGCGCGGCACGAGTCTCATCGTCGTCACTCATGACCTGCGCCTCGCTTCGCGCATGGACCGGGTGCTCGAAATCGACGCCGGAACCTTGAGTGAAAAAGCGCCGTCGTCAGGTGGGTGAGGCGTGTTTGCGTTTGCGGTTGCGGTAGCGGTGGCGTACGCGCGCGCGCCACAAGAGCTCAAGGCCGATCCGGCCAGAAAAGCCGGCCACTATCGAACAGATGAGACAGCCGAGGAGGAACGGCTTCCAGGCGGGCCCTAGGCCGTGCTGCAACCAGTCCCAACTCAGGTGAAATGCGAACCTCCTCAGCGGTAGGCGCAAGGCAGCGGCGCCCACCCGATAGGCCGCGTAGTAGATCGGCAGCGCGGTCAGAGGGTTCACCAGAAACACAGTCGCGAAAATCGTGGGAACGTTCAATCGCCACACGATCGCGGCGAGCGCAGCGACCGGCAGATGCACGGGCAGCGGTACGAAACAGATGGCAAGTCCGGCGCCGAAAGCGCCCGTCACGGCGCGCCGCTGCAACGACCAAAGGCCCGGGTGGGCGAGGCGCCCGCCGAATACACGCAAATACCAGCGATCCTGGAGAGTGTGGGCGTGGGGTATGAACTTCTTGAGAAAGGTACGCAGCATGAGCGCGGGCAACTCTAGCAGAACGACTCCGGCGCGAGCGCGTGCGCGCCTTGAGCGCACTTGCCTCTCCGGTATGATGCCGCCTTCTAAGAAGCTCTCCACTCACGGGGTGGTCGGAATGTGGGAAATCGTGCGGGCTGGCGGCCCGCTCATGTGGCCGATCGTTCTGTGCTCCGTCGGAGCCGCGGCGATCATTCTCGAGCGCCTCTGGACTTTGCAGGACAAGCGTGTTGTGCCGCCGGAGCTTACGCACAAAGTGCGCCAGCTTATCGCGGCCAACCAGATCAATGACAAGGTGATCGCGGCGCTCGAGCAGAATTCGCCGCTTGGCAAATTGCTGGCTGCGGCGCTTGCGAACCGCCATCGCTCGCGCGAGGTCATCATGGAGCGTCTCGAGGACTCCGGCCGGCACGTCGTGCATGAGCTTGAGCGTTTTTTAAGCACGCTCGGCACGATCGCGGGAGTCTCGCCGCTGCTGGGGCTTCTTGGCACTGTCACCGGCATCATCAAATCGTTCAATGCGATCCAAGCCGGCGGCATGGGCGATCCGCGGGCACTCTCCGGGGGTATCGCTGAGGCGCTGATCGCAACCGCGGCGGGCCTGTGCGTCGCGATTCCGGCCCTCATCAGCTATCGATTTCTGCGCGGCAAGGTCGAACGCATCGTGGTGGAAATGGAAAAAGACGCCGTGCGGATCGCCGATGCGATCGAGGCAACCCATCCGCACGAGCGCCGCGCGACCGATCAGGTGCGCTCATGAACCTAAAGCCGCGCCGCATGGAGGAGCCGGAGATCAATGTCGTCTCGCTCATCGACGTTGTGCTGCTGCTGGTAGTTTTCTTCATGCTCTCGAGCACCTTTCTTGACGAGGGGCGGGTGCGCATCCACTTACCGCACGCGGGCGATGTGCCGGTCGCACGGCCCAAACACGAGTCGCTGGTGATTGCTGTCACTCAGGCCGGCGGTTACCGCGTCAATGAGCGCGAGCTTATCAACGCAAGTCCCGAGACCCTGCGTGCCGCGCTCCTGAAGGAAGCAGGCGCCGACCGCAGTGGACCGGTCACCATCCGCGCCGACGCGCGCGCGACTCACCAGGCCGTCATCACTGCGATGGACGTGCTCGGGCGTATTGGCTTCGTCGAGATCAATATAGCCACGGTGAAAACTGCTGACCCGGGCCAGCCTTGAACGAGCGTCCGCGAGCCGCAATCCTTGCCAGCCCCGACGCCGGGCGCATCTACCGGCGGCTGCTGCGCTACGCCGCGCCGCACTGGGGCATGTTTGCCATCGGTGTCTTGGGCATGGCCCTGTACGCCGCCACCGATGCATCCACCGCCTGGCTGGTGCGCGAATTCCTGAACGCGACATTTGTTGAGCGCAGTCCGCGCGCGCTGTGGTTCATTCCCGTCGCGATCGTGGTGCTGTTCTTCTTGCGCGGCGTGGGCGACTACGTCGCGACCTACTTTCCCAGCTGGGTCGGCCGCCAGATCATCAAATCGATGCGCTCAGAGCTATTTGCCCATTATCTCAGGCTGCCGGCGCGCTACTACGACGCCGCATCGAGCGCGCAAATGCTCTCGCGTCTGACGTACAACATTGAGCTCGTGGCCGAGGCGGCCACCAACTCCGTGACCGTGCTCATTCGCGACACGCTCACAATTGCCGCGCTCTTGGGCTGGCTCTTTTATCTCAACTGGCCGTTGACGCTGATTGCGCTCACCCTTGCACCGCTGATTGCCTGGCTGTTGCAGCGGGTCAACCGCCTGTTTCGCCGCTACAGCGCGCGCATCCAGAACTCGATGGCCGACGTGACGCGCGTCGCGAAGGAAGCGATCGAGGGGCACCGCGTCATCAGGGTCTTCAATGCGCACGACTACGAGCAACGCGCCTTTGACGTCGTCAATGAGCAGAATCGCCACAGCAACATGCGCCTGGTCGGCGCGAAGGCTAGCAGTAACCCGGTGGTGCAGCTGATCGCCTCCATCGGCCTCGCGGCGGTCATGTACTTCGCCATCGCCCAGGTTCTCTCGCATGAGATGAAGGTCGGGGATTTCCTGTCGTTCTTGACGGGGTTGCTTCTGATCAGCGCGCCCTTGCGGCGGCTCATTCAGGTGTTCGTGCCGTTGCAGCAGGGCATCGCCGCGGGTGCCAGCGTATTTGAAGTACTGGACGAGCCTCTCGAGGACGTCGGCGGCACGCGCGCGCTCAATCGTGCACGCGGCGACGTCGAGTATCGCGACGTCAAATTCGTGTACGTCTCGGAGAAGGGTCCGGTGCTGCGCGGTATCAGCCTGCGTGCGCCGGCTGGTTCGACGCTCGCCATTGTCGGTAAGTCCGGCAGCGGCAAGTCGACCCTCGTTAGCCTTCTGCCGCGCTTCTATGACCCGCAAGAGGGCGGCGTATGGCTCGACGGCGTCGACGTACGCGAATACCGCCTCGCGGATCTGCGCCGCCAGGTAAGTCTCGTGAGCCAGGACGTCGTGCTGTTCAATGACTCGATTCGTAACAACATTGCCTTCAGCACCGCCGGTGCGACCACGCAGGCGGTCGAAGATGCAGCGCGCGCGGCTTACGTGCTTGAGTTCACCGATGAGCTGCCGCAGGGCCTAGACACCCTGGTCGGGGATCGCGGTGCGCTTCTCTCGGGCGGCCAGCGGCAACGCATCGCGATCGCGCGCGCGATACTAAAGGATGCGCCGGTGCTCATTCTTGATGAGGCGACTTCGTCCCTCGATACGGACTCCGAGCGGCGTATACAGGCGGCGCTTGCCCAGCTCGCCCGCAACCGCACGACGCTTGTCATCGCGCATCGACTCTCGACCGTGGAGCAGGCCGACCGCATCGTCGTGCTTGACGACGGCGCAGTAGTTGAGACCGGCACTCATGCCGAACTTCTGGCTCGCGGCGGCCTGTACGCACAGCTCTACCGCCTGCAGTTCAGCGCTTAAGATGAGCGACATGCCCGGGACGTTGACGCAGCTATGGTACGGCAATGCGCGCGGCGCCGCGCTGCTTGCGCCGCTCGCGTGGCTGTACGGCTCGGTCACCGGTGTGCGGCGGCGTGCTTATGACTTGGGTGTCTTGCGCCAAATGGGCGTCGGATGTCCCGTCATCGTGGTCGGCAACCTTGTCGTCGGCGGAACCGGCAAGACACCACTCGTCGCCTGGCTCGCGCGGCAGCTGCAGACACGCGATTTTAGGGTCGGGATCGTATCGCGCGGCTATGGGGCAAGGAGTCGCGTGCCGCGTCTTGTTACGGCGAGCGCGTCTTGGCGAGAGGTCGGCGATGAGCCCCTCCTGCTTGCGCAGCGTACCGGCTGTATGACCGCGGTTGGCGCTGATCGGGTGGCCGCGGGGCGCCTGCTCACCTCGCATGGCATTAACGTCATCGTCAGTGATGATGGGTTGCAGCACCTGCGCCTGGCGCGGCACTTCCGGATCGTCGTCGTCGATGGCGCGCGCGGCTTTGGCAACGGACGGCTGTTGCCGGCCGGGCCGCTGCGCGAGCCGATCCGAGGACTACGCCAAGCCGATGCCGTGGTCGTGAACGGCGCGGCGCCGTCGGAGTGGCTTCTTGGCACGTGCCTGCAGTCGGGTGCGGCGATTCTGCAGATGCAGTTGGTGCCGGGCGCCGCGCAGGCGCTTACGGGGAGCGCGAGCCGATCGCTCGAAAGTTTTCGGGGAACGCGCCTGCATGCCGTGGCGGGTATCGGTAATCCGGCACGCTTTTTCCGCGAGCTGCGCAGTTTCGGTCTCGAGCTCATTGAGCATGCGTTTCCCGACCATCATCCGCTGGTCGCGTCGGATCTGGATTTCGGTGATGATCAGCCGGTGCTCATGACCGAGAAAGATGCCGTAAAATGCCGCGGCATTACTGACGCGCGGCTGTGGTACGTTCCTGTCACGGCGCAACTGAGTTCCAAGCAGACGGACGAGCTTCTGATGCGTGTCATGCGCCGGCTTGAAGTTTACCGGGAGTAGAACCATCCGATGGACGCGCGCCTGATCGAAATTCTCGCCTGCCCAGTGTGCAAGGGGCCGCTCAAATATCAGCGCGATGCACAGCTTCTCGTGTGTCGCATGGATCGACTTGCCTATCCGATACGCGATGACGTGCCGGTCATGCTTGAAGAGGAAGCGCGGCAGCTCGCGGCAGACGATCCGCTGCTCGATCGCTAAGAGGCGCTCTTTTGCTGTTTCGTGTCGTCATCCCGGCGCGCTTCGATTCAACGCGGCTGCCGGGCAAAGTGCTGTTGCCGATCGCGGGCAGACCGATGTTGCAATGGGTGCACGAGCGGGCGAAAGCCGCCGGCGCTCAACAGGTGCTGATCGCAACCGATGACGCACGTATCGCAGCCGCCGCGCGCGGCTTTGGTGCCGAGGTCGCCATGACGGCCGCCTCTCACCCATCCGGGACGGATCGCATCGCCCAGGCGGCGTCTGACCGCGGCTGGGATGATGGAGATGTGGTGGTTAACGTGCAGGCCGACGAACCGCTCATTCCGCCCGCTCTCATCGGCCAGGTCGCGCGACTTCTCGAAGCGCATCCCGAGTCGGATCTCGCAACGCTGCGGACGCCGATTGGCTCGCCCGCAGAGTTCGTCGATCCGAATGTCGTTAAGGTGGTGGCTGACGCATACGGCCGAGCGCTCTACTTCAGTCGCGCGCCAATACCCTGGCCGCGGGAGGCGGGATCTGTGGAAGCGGGGAGTCAATTGGCGTGCGCCGGCGCGATGCGCCATATCGGCATCTACGCTTATCGCGTCGCGGCCTTAAAGCGCCTTACCGCACTGCCGCCGAGCTCCCTTGAGCTGCGCGAGCGCCTTGAGCAGCTGCGCGCGCTTGAGAGCCACCTCGAGATCCGAGTAGCGACGGCATGCGAGGCACCTGGCCCGGACGTGAATAGCGCCGAGGACCTAAGGCGTGTGGTGCAGCTCATGGGCGGTTGAGGGCGCAAGCTCTGGCGTGAGAGCTGTCCTACACGCAAGTCAGTGCTGTGCCGATAGCAACGCCGCGCGCCAATGCACAATCTTGCATCCCGTGGGTCGAACGCTGGCACGATGCCCGCGGGGTCCACCCGGGAGAGACTCCATGCTGCACTATGCCGTTGTATTTTTCGTTATTGCCCTGATCGCCGCAGTTTTCGGCTTTGGCGGGATTGCCGCCGGCGCTGTTGGCATCGCCAAGGTATTGTTCTTTGTATTCATTGTGCTCGCCGCCTTGAGCTTCATCGCGAACCTGATGCGGCGTGCCTAAGGCAGGTACCGTTTTTCGAACGGGGTGCTACAGTTAGGGCATGGCCGAGAGTCCCTGCAAGATTGAGCGCATCGTCCGAGGAACGGCTACTTCTGACGGCGCGGGCGTGCGCTTGACGCGCCTCATAGGAGGAGCGGAGCTGCCGGATTTGGATCCGTTCCTGCTGCTCGATCAATTCGGCACGGAGCGCGCGGCAGACTACATCGGCGGCTTTCCTTCTCATCCGCACCGCGGCTTTGAGACCGTCACCTATATGATTGACGGGCGCATGCGCCACCGCGATAACCGCGGGCATGAGGGGCTGCTCGGCCCGGGCTCCGTGCAGTGGATGACAGCGGGGCGCGGCATCGTGCATTCGGAGATGCCGGAGCAGCAACAGGGCCTGATGCGCGGCTTTCAGCTATGGGTCAACCTTGCGGCCAAAGATAAGATGACCGACCCGCGCTACCAGGAATTTCCAGCCGAGCAAATCCCCATTGCCGAAGTCGCAGCGGGCACGCGCGTGAAGGTCATCGCGGGCAACGTTGCAGCCAGCGTCGGTCCGATCACTGATGTCGCCACGGAACCGCTGTATTTGGACGTGATGATGGAGCCGGGAGCAAGCTTTGAGCATCACCTGTCAGCCGGCCATCAAGCGCTGCTGGTCGCCTACGAGGGTGGGGTTGTAGTGGGTGCCGATCCAGGCGCGCAGACGTTGCAGAAACTTGAGCTCGGTATCCTGGAGCGCGGCGAGGTCGTGCAAGTGCGTGCCCTACAAGAGCCGACACGCATGCTGCTCATTGCCGGCAGGCCATTGGGTGAGCCCATCGCCCGCTATGGCCCGTTCGTCATGAATACGCGCGCGCAACTACAACAGGCTTTTGAGGATTTTACCGCCGGGCGCTTGTAGCCTCGCCGTGCGCTTCAGATGCCGGCGTACCACTCATACCCCTGATCCTCCCAGTAGCCGCCATTGCCGTCGCCGATATGCGCAAGACTGGCGACGACTTCAATGCGCATGATGTATTTCGCCATCTTGTATCCCAATTGGCGTTCAACGCGAACGCGCAGCGGCGCGCCGTTGGCAATCGGCAAGGGCGCGCCGTTCAATTCGTAAGCGAGAATCGTCTGCGGATGCAGGGCATCATCGAAATCTATACTTTCATAGTATTTGGTGCCGTCTTCATCCATTGGGTCGGCGCAATGAAACACAACGTAGCGCGCGCCGGGGCGCGGCACCGCCAACTGCAGCACTGCGCTTAATGGCACTCCGCGCCACTGGCCGATGGCGCTCCAGCCTTCCACGCAGTCATGGCGCGTGATTTGCGTGCGGCTCGCCATCGCACGCAGCTCCTGCAGCGACAGGACGAGCGGGTGTTCAATGAGACCATCAAGCGCAAGCTTCCAGTCGGCGAAATGATTTACGGCGAGCGCCTGATACTGCCGATCGTTCGGATTCGCCGTGCCGTTGCTGCGAAACTGCGGCGATATGTCGGCGACGCTGAACTCCTGCGCCATCGAGCGGCGCGAACTTACGAGGTGTTGCGCGGCGCGGCTCGCGCGCTCCCCGACACCGAGGATCTTCGGCAACCACGCGCTGCGCGACGCTGCATCGCAGCCCGCAAGTAATGCGGCCGCAGCCGCGCTCAGCAGGCGGGTGAGGAAGCGCCGCCGCGACGGCTTACTGTGGACCATCGGCATGCTCCTTCTCGATGACATAGCGTCCCGTGATCATGGAGCGCAGATTATTGACGACACCGCTGATTGCGACCTCAAATACGTGCACGAGCACAAAGGCAACGAGGGCCCACGCCGCAATGAAATGCAGAGTACGCGCGGACTGGCGCCCGCCGACGATGTCGACCCAGCCCGGGATTACGGTATCGAGGCGCGGCGACAGCGCCCAGCCCATCAGCATCACGAATGGCAGGAGCCCAAAAACGACAAGAAGATAGGTCAGCTTCTGTAGCACGTTATAGCGGCGCGCCGCCGCGCCGTGCGGATGACGAAGAAGGAGATGATCTCGAATCGATAGTCCGATCGAGCGCCAATCGGAGCGCGTCGGAGCTAGGTCCTTGGACAAGTGCCGACTCGCCACCGAGTACGCGACGTAGAGCAATCCATTCATGATGAGGATCCATGCGAAGAACAGATGCCAGCGCCTGCCCATTGCGAGCCACTGCCCGCCGGGAAGCGTCATCCAGGAAGGAAAACCATGCGCCAGCTCGAAAAAGGGCGAAGCGCCGCTGTACGAGGACTTGCCCCAGTTGAGCGCCGGATGAGCGTTGAAGATCTGCAGGCCGCTCATGAAGAGAACAACAAGAGCCACAACGTTGATCCAATGCAAAATCCGCACTGCCAGTGAATGGCGAAAGTAGGCGTACTTTGCCGGTGCTCGGTCGCTAGCCACAGCGGCATCCCTTTACCGAGTGGCCTTGATACGCGCGGCCCGCCATGCCGTAGTGAACTGTGAGACTCACGCCTACGGGCTGAATCCCGATGACGCGACCGCACTGCGTGACTGGGCCATGGCTTCCTGTCGGCACCGAGTGGAACGGCCAGATCCACAATAATGCGACGAGCTCGCTCGCCCCAGTCACGGCATAACGCTTGACTTTCTCAACCGTTGCTTTTTCAGTGTTCATGTTTTTCCGTCGGTAGTTGCAACTGGTGTTGTTTGATCCGCAAGTCTTCCGTAGCGGCTGGTGAGGTGACACGGTTGGTAGCAAGCCCTGTGCGGCGATACATGCGTGCGTAGTCCGTCTGTGGCGAGCTCGTTACGCCGCTTGACTATGCAGTCGTCGGTTGCAACGACCTTATCCCACGAGAACTCGACCCTCTTGCCGATGATATTCTCAAGCGCGCCATCTGCAGGATGCCGCGCGTCCTCCGTTATATTGTGGGCATGATACTGCACGCAATTGGTCTCGCTCCACGCGCAACGGCTCCCATATAGGAAGCTACGTGATGGAGTTCTTTGCGACGTAATGAGGCGCTTCGACCCGTGTAAAATACGGCCGAAACCAACCGCAAGACATTGAATCAGGAGAGAAAAATGCGGGTTTTATTCGTGTGTCTCGGCAACATTTGCCGCTCGCCAACAGCTGAGACGGTATTCCGCGCGCTCGCGGCAAACGAGGCTCGCGATCTTACTATTGAGACGGACTCGGCTGGCACGGCGGGATATCACATTGGCGCGCCTCCGGATGAGCGTTCGCAAGCGGCTGCACGACGTCGCGGCTACAACATGTCGGCGCTGCGTGCGCGCATTGTTGAGCCGCAGGACTTCGAACGTTTCGATCTCGTGCTGGCAATGGACCGAGACAATCTCGCGGTGCTGCGCTCGCGCGTTCCCGCCGCGCAACACGAGCGCGTACGGCTGTTCCTCGACTTCGCTCCCGAGCTCGGCACGGCGGAGGTGCCCGATCCCTACTACGGCGGCGCCAACGGATTCGAGGAAGTCCTCGATCTCGTTGAAGCCGCAGCGCGTGGATTACTTGCGCATCTGCGACGCGAGTTAAGCGCTGCTTAGGCCGCCAGGCGCTCGCTACTCGTGGGGCCCGCGATCCTCTCCGGGAGGCTTATCTGCAGGTCCCGAGGACCATACAACGAACGGTCGCGGCGGCTGCCCACTGGACGCCGCAGCCGGGGGCGTTGATGGCTCGAAGTGCGCGACGCTCTCGCGCGGTTCGACGTGCACTTCTTCCGCGGTCGGGGCGCCATTACCGCCCGCATTGGGCGGTTGCGGACGGGATTCCTCGCGCGGCGGCGCAGTCGAGCTGCCCGGTTCCGCCGACGGTCCCATGCTGCGGGAGGCGCCACCGCCACCACGTCGGCCGCGGCGGCGGCCGCGACGGCCACGACGCGGCTCGATGCGCTCGGCTTGCTCGCTCGCAAGCTCGCCGCTTGCTGACGTAGCAGTGGGCGCCGGTGCCGCGGCATTCATCACCGGCTCATCACGGCGCGGCGCTGCCTGCTCAGGCGCTCGTTCGGGCCCGCGCTCGGGCGGCCGATCGCGGTTATTGCGGTTCCGGTCACGATTGCGATCGCGCGGATCGTGATCGCGACGTACGCCGTCGGCGCGGCGCGGCGGACGCCGGTGTTCGCCGCGACTGCGATCGCGCCGAGGATCAGCAGTACGCGTGCTGCGCTCACCATGGTTATGGCGCTCGGCCGCTGCCGCAATCGTCGGCGCGCGCTCCGCCGCTACGCTTTGCGCGGGTTCACCGGCAAAAAACTTTTTCAAACGTCCCCACAATCCCGGCTGCGGCGCGGCCTGCAGGGTCGGCGCTGCCGCCTGAATGCTCTGCGGGGCCGATGTCGCGGGCAACAAGGTTG
>DAITPA010000058.1:0-10613 GCA_036833805.1 Steroidobacteraceae bacterium
CAGCACCGCGCTCAACGCGTAGCTGCAAGCCGCCGCCGCCGCGGCGGCGGCGGCTAACGACGCGAATCCGGTCGTCGTCGGGCGCAGCATCACGAGAACCCCGCCCAATCCGACGGCAATCGTTAGCCAGCGTCGCAGCGGCACTCGTTCGCCCAAGATCGGCACCGACAGAGCTGTCATCAGAAGCGGTGCGCACAAGAACAAGGAGTAAGTTTCAGCCATCGACAGCCGGCGCACCGCATAGACAAAAGTACCGAGCATCACGATACCGAGCACCCCGCGCACGACGTGCAACGGGAGATTTGCCGGCCGCAGAGACTGCCATGAGCCCGTCCAGGCGATGGGCACTATCAGAAACGCGATGGAGGACACGCAGCGCAGACAGGAAAGCTCAAAGCCGCCATACGTCTGCGATAGGCGCTTCATCGAAGCATCCATGATCGAGAACATGAACACCGCCGACAGCATTGCGGCAATGCCTCGCACGCCGGCGGATACCTTGCGCTCGAAAAGCATCGCTATAGTATGCGGCGCGGAGCGCGCGCCCGCAGCGGGCGAGGCTCCCAAGGACGCCGCGCTTACCTAAGCGTTTATGTCACCGTTACGTCGGTGCCTGCTCCTGCAGGTACCTTCTTGGCCCGATGGGCTCGTGCTGGATGGGCAGAAGCAGTCGATCCGATTCTTTCTTGACGACGGCATAACACTCGCAAGAAAGCTTCTCGAGCTGCGGCCGGTCGAGGACAGTGATCTGGCCGCGGGCGTACTGGATGACGCCTAACTTCTGCAGTTTCCCAGCAGCATCGGTGACGCCTTCACGCCGCACGCCGAGCATATTGGCAATGAGTTCCTGGGTCATGATCAGTTGGTTCGAAGCCAGCCGATCCAGAGACAACAGCAGCCAGCGGCACAGCTGCTGCTCCACCGAATGGTGCCGATTGCAGACTGCGGTCTGCGACATCTGCGTGATCAAGGCCTGCGTGTAACGCAGCAGCAAGAGCTGCATGTCGCCGTGACGATTGAACTCTTCCTTCAGCCGCCGCGCGACCAGTCGATAAGCGTAGCCGGCGCTCTGCACGATCGCCCGGCTCGGTGTGCTTTCGCCACCCATGAAGAGAGCAATGCCGATAAGGCCCTCGTTGCCGACGACCGAGATCTCCGCCGATGAGCCATTTTCCATTACATAGAGGAGCGAGACGATGGCGTCGACCGGAAAATAGACGTGCAGCAGAGGGTCGCCGGATTCGTACAACACGCGTCCGAGCGGCATGGGGACGAGCTGCAAATGCGGAAAAACGCGTTCGCGCTCAGCCTCTGGCAATGCCGCCAGCAGGTGATTTTGTTCTGGACTATAAGACCCGGCCATTAAACGGTATCCCGGCGGCGATGGCAGCGGTACTACCGGCGAGTATAGCCCACACTGCCTCTCGTATGTGCGACAGCGCACACAGAAGCAAATAACTGCCCCCGGGGAGCTGGTACGCGGTCGTATGGGCGGTCTCCCGGCGTGCGCGCAAGGGGTAAGTCCGCTAGCGCACAGACAGGGACGGGCATCTGGCACAGTCTTGGGCGTCGCAACACATCGGACCGGGGTAATGGCGCCCCGCGCGCAGCTCTTTGGCTACCGCGATACGGGGGGTGGGCAATGGCTCTGGATTACCGATCTGAGTCGGTGCGCAAACCGACGCTGAACCTCGTGCTAGTTCCGAGACGGCTGTTTGCGGCCGACGTTATCAGCCAAGACAGTGAGAGCAATCGCGCCAGCATGAACTTAGGCACGAGCCCCTCTATTGCGGCGCGCTGTCGACTCGTCTCGCAGGAGCAGCCGCGTACCCCGGAGCTGTTTACGCCCGGGCAGCGCGGCGATGAGTTCCTGGCTGTATTTTCCCATGAGGCGCGCAGTGCGCTCGCGGCGATCAGCAATGCTGCGCACGTCCTTCGTATGCAGCGTGCGGAGAATTCTGTCGCCCTTAAGACCGGCATGCTGATCGAACGACAGGTCGGACGAATGACGCGGCTTATCGATGATCTCACGGACATTACTCGAGCGCGCAGCGACGAGCTGAGCCTGAAATGCGAGCGGGTTGATCTATGCGTCGTCGTGCAGCGCGCGGTCGACACGCTTGAACTAGACATAAGCGCGCGCAGACACCGCTTGTCGGTGTCTTTGCCGCCCGCGCCGCTGTGGCTGCAAGCCGACGCCGGGCGACTGGAGCAGGTGGTCGTGAATCTCCTCGGCAACGCGGCGAAGTACACGGATCCGGGCGGCAAAGTCTGCGTGTCCCTGCAGCAAAGAGGCGAGCAGGCGATCGTGTGTGTCCGCGACTCCGGAATCGGCATTGCCCCGGAGGTTCTGCCGCGAGTGTTCGATCTGTATATGCAGGCCGCTCCTGCATCGCGGCGCTCGGAAGCAGGCCTGGGCATTGGCCTCGCACTGGTCCGTAGTCTCGTCGAGTTGCATGGCGGCCGCGTAACCGCAGCGAGCATGGGGCTCGGCCATGGCAGCGTGTTTACCGTTTGTCTGCCGGTTGCGCTGGAGTAACCGCGCCGGCCCCCGTAGCTTTCGCTCGCGCGCACAGCTTTGTACGGTCGCGCACAGACAAACAGACCTGCCGCGCCTACCCTGCCCGTAGTCATCGGAGGTCCCAATGAAATCCATTCAAGCCGCCAGCCCGGCGCTCTTTTGCGCGGCCCTTCTGCTGGGCGCATGCGCCACGACTCCGCCGCCGCCCACGGTTGAAATGACCCGGGCCAAAGCGGCAATCGAGCAGGCGCAGCGCGCCGGGGCGCGTGAGTACGCGACCGAGTACCTCAATGCAAGCATGAAGAAGATGGATATGGCTGAAGCGGCGAACGCCAAGGGAAACAACGCCGAAGCCGCGCGGCTCGTTGAGGAGTCCTATGCCGATGCGCATCTGGCTCAGGTCAGCGCGCAGAGCGCCAAATCGGCAAAGGCGGCCGCCGATGTGGACCAGAGCATCCAGACATTGCAGCACGAAGCCAATCGCCCCCCGACGCCATGAACGTGCTACCCCGCCTTTCCGGAGAGTTCCGTATGAAGTCAGCCTCTAAACCTATGCTTGCGATCGCGGCGGTCGCTACGCTTGTATCGATCATTCTTGCCGCGTGTGTGGCTACTCCTCGGCACAACGACATGCTCGAGCATGCTCGGGTTGAGGTATCAAGCGCGCAGTCAAATCCCTACGTAGCCGGCGAAGCGCGCGCCGATCTGGTGACAGCGGTTGCAGCCCTCAATCAGGGCGACGCGCTGCTAAAAGAGGGCAAGCCCGTGATGGAAGTAGACCATCAGGCTTACATCGCAGAGCGTTTCGCACTTGCCGCGCAGCGGGGCGCGGACTTTGCGGTCTCCGAGAAATCAATCGCCGACGCCAATAACCGCCGTAACAAAGTGCTGCTCGCCGCGCGCGAGCAGGAGACTGTTCGCGCCAATGAGCGTGCGGATACCAGGACGCTGGAAGCGAACGCCGCACGCAGCGACGCGCAGATGAGCGCCGAACAGGCCGCAGCGGCGCAGCAGCGCGCGCAGGAGCTTGAGAGCGCGCTTGCCGACTTGCAGGCGAAGAAGACCGATCGTGGGCTCGTGATCACATTGGGGGACGTGCTCTTTGCGACCGGCCGCGCAGATCTTAAGTCGGGCGCGCGCCGCTCACTCGAGAAGCTCTCAGCGTTCCTGCATGAATATCCGCAGCGCAGCGTCCAGATTGAAGGCTTTACCGACAGCGTCGGCACAGATGACTACAATCAAGGTCTTTCTGAGCGACGTGCCGGTGCCGTGCGCGATGCATTGACAAGCATGGGGATATCGGGCGATCGCATTCAGACTCGCGGACTTGGGAAAAGCTCGCCGGTGGCCGACAACGAGAGCGCGACAGGGCGGCAGCAGAACCGCCGTGTCGAGGTGGTCATCTCGGAAAGCGACGGCCGCGCTGTAACGCGCGCTCCATAATACAAAGCCGGGCCGCCGCGGGACGCATTCGGCCGTGTGGTCAAGATGCGCTTTCAGGTGAGCAGCGCGCCGAGAATTTCGGTCGTAACGCAACGTTGCAACACGAGCGGATGCGTTGACGAGGCTCTTGCCTGCCGTGCAAATCGCAAATCAAGGCGCGCATGTGCGTAGCACGCGGGGATAGTAAACTTGCGAGCCCGGCGACTGGCCTCCGCTTAGCCGCGAACGCCCCGAACCCGTCGCAATAAACGTTCCGCCACCTTTGCTGTCGGTAACACGTTGCGCGCGCGTCTAGTGCTGGCCGCAACTCTTGCCTGAGCGGCTCAGCAAACGGTACGCCCGCGCCCGCATAACGCTTCCTGTGAACAGCATCCCCAGCATGATGAGGGACCCGAAGTCGAACGCGCCGCCGCCGCCGCTCTTTGCAGGGGCCGCAACAATCGTGACGCCGAGCGTGCTCTGGGCGGTCTGGCCGTAGGGATCATGCGCAGTCACGGTGAGCGTCGCTTGTCCCAATTGTCCGGCGATCGGCCGCAAGCTGACATTGCAGCTCAATGAGCTCGAACCACAGCCGCTGCTCAGCGTCGCCGACGACGCGGGGAGGAGTGCGGCGTTACTGCTTGCTATGCTAATCGTGAGCGGTTTCGTGCCGTTGAGCGAAAGCGTTACCGGCGATGCCGTGGTGCCAGGCTGCAGACTCTGATTGTTACCGGCTGTGATACTGACGGTTGGCGGCGGCGGTTCGGAAACGGTGACCGTGACGCTCGTTGACGTCGAGCGCCCCGCACCGTCGGTCGCGGAAATGGCGAGATGGGCGGTCCCGACCTGTCCGAGCGCCGGTGTAATCGTGAGAGTGCAGGAGTCTGTCGAGCTGCCGCAGGTAGTTGGCGCAAACCGCACTTCACCGGATGCGATAAATGAAACGAGCGAGGTGTTATCGCTCGTGCCCGCGAGTTTGAGGTTCCCCGTACCGCCTAGTGTAACTGCAACCGCGCGGGAGCTCGTGCCGCCGACAATCGTAATGTTCGCGATGTGGCTGATTGTCGGGCGCGCAAGGGTTTGAAGTGCGCCAACCGCATCCACTCGCCCATAGCCAAAGACGCCGTCGGGTGCGGGGTCGGTACCGAGCGGCACGGCGCCGCTCGTGAGCGCGCTCGCGATCCGCTGAGCGCTCAGGGTTGGGAACGTTGCGCGTACGAGGGCGGCGACGGCCGCGACATTGGGCGTCGATGCGGAGGTTCCATAGAAGAAACCATCGGATGCGGGTGCAAACTTCGTGTTGTTGCTATCGACGTAAATTGCATCCGGCGCCACCAGCACCGGCGCCTGCAAGCTTGAGGGCATCGGAAATTCAAGCTGCACCGGCCCGGTCGCGCTGAAGGGTTCAATGATGCTGCCGACGCCGTCGGCGCCATACACCGCACCCACCGTGACCACCCGCGACAGCAGCTTCTGCGGCGAGGCGATGCCGCCTGGCGTCTGAGAGGAGAAGGTGGCAGCACCATCGCCGTACACGAGCAGCTTCAGGAACTTGCCCGCAAACTCAGTACCGGGAGTCGCGATGACGAAATGGTACTTACTGCCTGCAAGATTCGGATTGGCGTCAACAACAAACGTATTACGTCTGCCCGCGCCGGCAAGGCACTTGATCACGCTGTGATACTGATCCAGTACATACAAGTCGAAATTGCTGCTGTTTTGGCCGAACGGATCCGCCCACTGCAGAAAGATTGGTGCAGAGAGTGTGTCGAGCAGCTGCATAGTTTCGTTCTCTCGCTCATTATCGAAAGTTTGCGCATAGGCGTCGGCCTGACCGCCGCAGGTGAACGGGGTTGCAAGCTGCGTGGGCGCGTACGCACCCTGCCAGAAGCTTTCATTCTCGTTGCCGGCAGCGGAGAACAGCATGACGTTCGCGTTCTGTGTGAGCAGCGACTGAACGCCCTGCGCGAGCGCGCTCTGTGTCGACATGGCGTCTTCCGCGGGGTATTCAATATCGTCCGCCACGACGCTCGCGCCCGCGGCAATGAGATCGCGCAGGCAGCTGACGTACTCGACGTCGGTTTGCGGTGCGCAGAACGCGAGGCTCGCCCCTGGCGCCACTGCGTGCATCTCCTCGAGGAGCATCGTGCCCTCATCGGTCGGCGTCGGGTTGGGGCTTTGCTGCGCAGGCGTGAGGATCGATATGTGCGCCGGCAGCTCGCCGCGCGACTGAATGATTGCAAGGCTCGTAACATCGTCCGACATCACACCGATCGTGATGCCCGCGCCATTCTTGCCAGTGGTTTGAATATATTGATCGGCATGCATGATTGACACGGCGCTGCCGTCGATAACGGTGTTTGCCACCGCCTGCGCTTGGCCAAGCGAATGCATCACGGGTCGGATGATCCTGGAGTATGTGGGTAGATCGACGCTGCGAACGGCGCTACGCGCTGCAAGATCGGGAAGGTCGCCCGGCTGCAGCCATCCTTCAACGCTGCAGAGCGGAGCAACCCGCACCACGGCGCCGATCAGAAGCCCTGCCGCGGCGAGTGTCTTCGTCGGCGCCGGCGTCGAGCAGTCAAAGTGCACGTCGAGCTGCACGCGCCCGACCTGATCGAATCGTGCAGGTGAAAGCGGCGCTGGCCCTGACAGTGCGGCGCCGCGGCCTTCCGTTTTCTCACCCGGCTCGCCTTGCGCCTGGGTCCACAGCGCGAGGAGGCGCGGCGTAACGCGGGATTGCCAATCCGACGAAGACGCGGCCGTCGCCGCGCTCATAAATAGCATAGGGACCAGTAGGGTGGCCGTCCGCCAAACCAACCGGTGCGTCCGCGTTGGACTTGACATAAGGACCTCCGCCGCCGGTTGATTAGGGTGCCCGGCCAGTGCTGACTTGGGCGGGATGTGCGTCTCAGTTCGCATGGCATTCGGCGAAACGATTGCGGAGCCACGCCTGCGCTCTCACGGCTGCCACCTCTGCTCGCGCGCCGCGGCCTCACCGGCTAGCTTGCGCGGCTCGCCCGCCATCTTGGCCTCGAGCGCCTGCAACACCGCCCTTGGCAGCTCGCTGCCCGCCATGCGGTAGCTGCCGGGCGCACGGGCCTTTGCCTGCCGCGAGCACATCGAGCTGCCGTGTGCCGTGCGCGCGGCAGGCAAGCCCCCGCAAGCCTGCTGTCCATGCGCGTGGGTCCACCCAAGGTCAACGTCCGGCAATATTCCCCGGCACGCGCGCGAAAGCTGACGCCCAGCTGAATGAAAAATCCCGCTCGCGCATCTGCCGAGGGCGGCGCTGCTGCGAACGGCAACGCTGCGGCGAGTGAAGCGCGGCAGACTCAGCAGTAGGCGGCGCGATGAGGCTACACTGCCGACAGCAAGTTGAGTCGGGGCGGCGGGATGCACTCGCGCCGCCCGTGCATTTTTCGCGAGCCAGTTACGCATGACACTTCTTGGGTGCAGGCATAGTGGGTATTGAGACTGCAAGCCAAAGCGACGCCTGTGAATTCAATGACTGACGGCATGGCCATCAGGCGCCTGCAGCTATCCCGTCTCGACCGGGTAATCTACTTCGCGCCGGCGCTGATCTTCGCGCATCTCGCGGTGCTATGCACCGGTCTCATCTTGACGTCGATGTTCCTCGTGTGGGTGCGCAATCCCGAAGCGATCGCTGGAGCCGGAGTTTTCGGCTTGCTGGTGACCGCGGGCTTTGGGGCGCTGCTCTTCAGAGCGCAGTTGCACGATCTGCGTTACACACGCATCGTAACCCCAGCCGACGCACAAACGAACTGCGCGGCTGTCTTGCAGATCGTTCGCGCCGCCGGCTGGATCAGCACCCGCAGCGAGAGTGCAGAGCTCATTGATGCCGGAGTATCCGACTCGCTCTTGAGCCGTGGTGAATGGGTGGCGGTGCGTTTTCGTGACCGCGACGTTTGAATTGCGAGCATCTGCGATCCGCGCATCGGCTTTTCTCTGGTCGCACGCAGACGCTGCCGTCATTACAAGGAGCTCATTAAAGCGGCGCTGTGCGCCGCCGTGTAAACCCGTGGCGTGCGCGCGCGGCGAATTGTCAGAGCGGCCAAAGCCGACGATGATAGGCGCTCAAAAGTCATCTTGAAGGACGCGCGATGAGCGGCGCCTCGGAACCCGTCGGCACTGTGGAAGTTGCTCTGGCCCATGCCGGGCGGTTGCTCGCGACTGAGCCGGCGATGGCAGCCGAGCAGGTAGCTGAAATTCTCAAGGTCGTGCCCGAGCATCCCGCAGCCGTGCTGCTGCTCGGAGCGGCGCGGCGCGCCTGCGGCGACGCGGCTGCTGCTGTCGCAATTCTCGAGCCTCTGACCCGCAAACAGCCCAACTGGGCCGCCGCGCACTACGAGCTGGGAGTAGCTCTGGGCAGCGCCGGACAAGCGCAAGCCGCGGTCAATGCCTTGCGCCAAGCTGTAAAGCTCAAGCCTGATCTCGCCCACGGCTGGCTTGCACTCGGCGATCAACTTACGGGTGCCGGTGACGCCGCCGGAGCCGACGCCGCATATGCCTGGCATATCAGGACTTCGACACGCGACCCGCGGCTGCTGGCGGCGGCGGCCGCGCTCGTTGAAAACCGCATCCCTGAGGCCGAGGCGCTACTGCGCGCGCATCTTAAGATGTTCCCGACCGACGTTGCGGCCATCCGCATGTTCGCGGAAGTCGCGGCGCGGCTGCGCCGCCTGCAAGATGCAGAAACTCTGTTGATACGCTGTCTTGAGCTCGCGCCGAGCTTTACGGGTGCGCGGCACAATTATGCCGTTGTCTTACATCGGCAGAATAAACCCGCCGCAGCGCTGCGCGAGATCGAAGCGTTGCTGGCGCTTGAGCCGCGCAATCCCAGCTACAACAGTTTGAAAGCGGCGATTCTTGCCAGAATTGGCGACTATCAGCAATCGATCGAGATCTACGAGAGCGTTCTTGCCGCCTACCCGCAGCAGCCGAAGATCTGGATGAGTTTTGGTCATGCGCTCAAGACCAAGGGCCGCGAGGAAGACAGCATCGCGGCATACCGCAAGAGCCTCGAGCTCGCACCCTCCCTGGGCGAGGCGTACTGGAGCCTCGCCAATTTGAAGACGTATCGTTTCAGCTCCGCGGATATGCAGCAGATGCGCTTGCAGCTCGATCGGGAAAGCCTCGCGGAAGAGGATCGCTACCACCTTCACTTTGCGATGGGCAAGGCCTTGGAAGACGCACGTTCCTATTCTGAATCGTTCGAGAACTATGCGCACGGCAACCGCGTACGCCGCGCCGGCATCGGTTATGCGGCAGAGGAGATGAGCGCGCACGTTCGACGCAGCAAAGCGCTCCTGACGCGCGAATTCTTCGCGCAGCGTGCGCACTTCGGAAGCGCTGCGCCCGATCCGATCTTTGTCGTCGGTCTGCCACGCTCGGGATCGACTTTGCTGGAGCAGATCCTGTCGAGCCACTCGCAGGTCGAGGGTACGATGGAGCTGCCGGACCTCGCTGCGATCGCCAAGACGCTCGCCGGAATCACCCGCAAGTCGCAGGACTCCAACTATCCTGAAGCCCTCGCCGCACTCGGCGCCGAGGAATGCCGTGAGTTGGGCGAACAGTATTTGAGTCAAACGCGTATTCAACGCAAAACCGCTGCGCCGTATTTCATCGATAAAATGCCGAATAACTTCGCGCATATCGGGCTTATTCAGTTAGCGCTGCCGCACGCGCGAATCATCGACGCCCGGCGCCATCCGCTCGGCTGCTGCTTATCGGGCTTCAAGCAGCACTTTGCCCGCGGCCAGAACTTCACGTACAGCCTCGAGGATGTCGGCCGCTACTATCGGGACTACGTTGAGCTCATGGCGCACTTCGACACGGTCCTGCCGGGCCGCATCCACCGAGTCATCTATGAATCGATGGTTGAGGACACCGAGGGGGAGATCCGGCGGTTGCTTGCGTATTGCGGACTCGCCTTTGAAGAGGCCTGCTTGCGGTTCTATGAAAATGATCGCGCGGTGCGCACGGCAAGCTCGCAACAGGTGCGCCAGCCGATCTTTCGCGACGGCGTCGATCAATGGCGCCATTACGAACCGTGGCTTGCACCGTTGAAAGATGCGTTGGGCCCGGTGCTCGACACCTACCCCGCGGTACCGGAATTTTGAGAATTTGACGGAATGGCATACCCTGCGGGCAAGAGGGGGCATAAATGCCACAGGGGAATAACAAATGACGCGTAGTCGCCGTCGAAAATTAGCGCGTATTCAAGCCAAACCAGCCGGGCGCTTCATATTCAAGGCGACCCCTGTTGCGTCGGCGCTACTAGCTTGTATGCCCTCGGCATACGCACAGGAGCGAACCGCCGAGACCCTCGGACTTACGGAAGTCGTCGTCACGGCGCAGAAACGCACCGAGAATCTGCAGGACGTTCCTCTTAGTATTCAAGCGCTTGGCAGCGCGAAGCTCGATGAGCTGCATGTCACGAACTTCGACGACTACGTCAAGTACTTGCCGAGCGTCGAATTCTTTGGATCTGCGTCAGGCGGCCCTGGTTTCGAGCATGTGTATATGCGCGGTGTCTCGAGCAGCGTGCTGGAAAACCATTCCGGCTCATTGCCAAGCGTCGGCGTGTATTTGGATGAACAGCCGGTCACGACCATCGACGGCGTTCTTGATATTCATATCTACGACGTCG
>DAITPA010000059.1:0-10090 GCA_036833805.1 Steroidobacteraceae bacterium
GGCCAATGACGTTGACGGTGGAAAAAGAAATTCATGAACGACACGAATGCGCAAACGGCAACAAGCGGCGTGCGCTCGAGCGAGCTCTACGAGCGTGCATGCCGTGTGATTCCCGGCGGCGTGAGCTCACCGGTGCGGGCGTTTCGCGCGGTCGGTGGCACGCCGCTCTTCATTGAGCGCGGCGCGGGGCAGTATCTGTTCGACGTCGACGGCCGGCGCTACCTCGATCTGGTGAACTCCTGGGGTGCGCTCATCCTGGGCCATGCGCATCCGGCGGTCGTGGAGGCCATGACACAGGCCTGCAGGCACGGCACGACCTTCGGCGCGCCGTGCCCGGCTGAGGTGGAATTGGCGGAGCGCATCACCGCATCCTATCCGGGACTTGAGCAGGTGCGCTTCGTCTCGTCGGGCACCGAGGCGGTCATGAGTGCGATCCGCGTGGCGCGCGCCGCGACCGGGCGCGACCTGATTGTCAAATTCTCCGGCTGCTATCACGGGCATGCGGATCATCTCCTGGTGGCGGCCGGATCCGGTCTTGCAACCTTCGGGCGGCCGTCCTCGGCGGGAGTGCCCGCGGCGTTCGTGGCTGCGACGCGCGTGCTGCCACTTGATGACGAAGAGGCGCTGCGCACGCTGTTCGCAGCTGAGGGTGATCGCATCGCGGCCGTCATCATCGAGCCCACTCCAGCGAACCATGGCTTGTTGCTGCAGCGGCGCGCGTTTCTGCAATTGCTGCGCGCGACGACCGCCCGTCACGGCACGCTCCTCATTTTTGACGAAGTGATTTCCGGATTTCGCTTGGCGCGCGGCGGAGTCGCCGAGCTCAGCGGCATCACACCCGACATGGCAACCTTCGGCAAAGTGATCGGTGGCGGCATGCCGGTCGGCGCCTTCGGCGGCTCACGCGGCGTGATGGCCCACCTTGCTCCGGATGGTGACGCCTATCAGGCGGGCACTTTATCGGGGAATCCGGTCGCCATGGCGGCGGGCCTCACGACGCTTGATCTCCTCTCATCCACCGCCGTCCGGCAGCGCTTGGAAGAACTCGGGACGGCGCTTGAAGCGCTCCTCAAGCCCATCCTGGCGGAGGCGCCGTTTCCGCTGCGGCTCGTGCGCGCGGGCTCGTTATTCTGGCTGTCATTTCATGCGGGCGAGGCGCCGCGCCAGGCGGCGACACTTTCGCCAAGCGCGATCGCGCGCTTCGCGGCGCTATTCCACGCGATGCTCGCGCGCGGGGTCTATCTGCCGCCCTCGGCGTACGAAGTGTGCTTCCTGTCGGCAAGCTTCGGCGAGAAGGACCTGCAGTACTTCGCCGGCGCGCTCAAGGAGTCGCTCGGCGTCGCATCGAATCCGCCATGAAGACCACGCGAGTCTTTCAGATCACGGTACTCCTGCTCGTGATCGTGTCCGTCATTCAGGTCGGCTGGTGGCTCTACGACCAGCAGGACTACGGCACGCAGAAACTCGCCGTTGCGCGCATCGCATATGCCCGGGAAGTCGCATCCGCTCAAGCACTGCTTGACGCCGGAGCGCCGTTGGCGCGTGTGCGCGCGCTCCTGCCGGAGGTAACGATCACGAACGGACGCGCGCAGTCGACGGCGGCCGTCGACGCGGCACTGGTGCAGGAGCGCCATCGCCGCGTCAATCAATATGCGTGGGAGAGCGGCTTCTTTCTGCTCGCGCTGGCGCTCTGTGTCGGGGTGATCTGGCGCGCATTGCGCGCCGAGGCGCAGGTGCTGCAGGAGCAGGACAGCTTCCTCGCACTCGTGTCGCATCAGTTCAAGACGCCGCTTGCAAGTCTGCAGCTCTCGCTTGAGACGATGGCGAAGCGCTCAGTGTCCGCGGAGCAGTCGCGCACGCTCATTGAGCGCATGCTTTCGGATCTCACCCGCATGGAAACCATGGTGTCGCGGATTCTCGATAGCGTGCGACTCGAGCGCGGCCGGGTGGATCTGAAAAGTGAGCCTGTGGAACTCGCCGTCGCGGTGGGCCGCGTCGTCTCGCAGTTCGAGGAGCGTGCGCATCAGGAGCGCATCGCGCTGACCGCGGACGTGCCGCGCGAGCTCACCGTGCTCGCCGATGCCCTCGCGGTGGATGTAGTCGTGCGCAACCTTTTGGAGAACGCACTCGCGGCGGTTGCCGCAGTAAGTGGCGGCACGGTGACGGTGGCCGCGCGCGCCGCGGATGGCGAAGTGGAGCTTTCCGTGCGCGACAGTGGCGTCGGCTTTCGCGACGCTGACACGGCGCGGCTGTTCAAAAAGTTCTCCCGTCTGCATCCGGGCGGCGGCAGCAGTTACTACGGCACGGGCCTTGGGCTCTTCATCGTGCGGCGCCTGATGCAGCTGACGGGCGGCCGTGTCAGCGCCCAAAGCGCCGGAGTCGGGCGGGGCGCGCTCTTCGTGCTGTCCTGGCCGGCGGCGCCGCGGCCGTCCGAATGAGCGCGCCGCAAACAACGGCCGTGCGGACACTGGTGGTCGAAGACGATCCGCATCTGTCCGCCGGGCTCGCCGAGAATCTGCGCGCGGAAGGTTATGCGGTGGAGGTCGCCGCTGACGGCAGGCTCGCTTTGACATGGCTGCGCGAGCACTCCTGCGAGCTTGTGGTGCTCGATGTGATGTTGCCGCACGTCGATGGCTTCACGGTGTGCCGTACGCTGAGAGCAGAGGGCAACAACACGCCGGTGCTTTTTCTGACCGCGCGCGGTGATCTGCAGGACCGCGTCCTCGGCCTTGAGGCGGGAGGCGATGACTATCTCGCCAAGCCCTTTCATCTCGACGAATTTCTGCTGCGTGTGCGCGCCATCCTGCGTCGCTGGGAGTGGTATCGAAAAGCGTCTGCGACCCCGGCGAGCGCAGTGCTGCGCTTTGGCGGCAATGAGGTTGATTTTCGGGCGTTTCGCGCGCGCTCCTGGAACGGTGCGGCGCAGGAGCTCACCGAAAAAGAGGCCATGATCCTAAAAGTGTTGGCCGAGCGGCCCGGGGTGATCGTCTCGCGTGAGGACCTGCTGGAGCGTGTCTGGGGCTACGACGTTTTTCCCTCGACGCGCACCGTCGACAATTTTATCCTGCGCCTGCGCAAGCGCTTTGAGCGCGATCCGGCCAGCCCGCGCCACTTTCTGACCGTGTGGGGCGTGGGCTACCGGTTTTTGATTGAGGGCGAGCCATGACGCGGCACGCTCTGCTGCGCATTGGCACGCGCGCCTCTGCGCTCGCACTCTGGCAGGCGCGGCATGTCGAGGCCGCGATCGCTCGCCAGCCCGACGCTCCAGAAGTCGAGCTCGTGCACATCAGAACCGAAGGCGATCAGCGCACCGACGTGCCGTTGTGGACGGTGGGCGGCAAAGCGTTTTTTACCAAGGAAATTGACCGCGCGCTGCTGGCACGCGAAATCGACATCGCGGTGCACAGTTTGAAGGATCTGGCGACGCTGCTCGAGCCGGGCACGGAGCTTTGCGCCGTACTTGCGCGCGAGAATCCGAGCGATGCGCTCTTAACGAAGAGCGGCGCTTTGTTGCAGGAGCTGCCGCCCGGCGCGCGCGTCGGCTCAAGCAGTCTCAGGCGCCGCGCGTTTCTCGCGCGCCTGCGCCCCGACCTTATCGCGCTTGAATTGCGAGGCAACGTCTCCACCCGCGTTGAGCGTCTGCAAAGCGGCGCCTATGACGCGATCATTCTCGCCACCGCCGGGCTTACGCGCCTGGGCCTTGAAGGGCACATCACTTGCGAGCTGCCGCTCAAGCAGTTTCCGCCGGCCGTGTCGCAGGGTGCGATCGGCGTGTGCGTACGCGCCGATGATCTGCACGCGAAACGCTGGGTCGCGCCACTCGATGATCGCGCGGCGCGGCTAGCGACCAGCGCAGAGCGCGCACTCTTGCGCAGCGTCGAGGGCGGTTGTCAGGTGCCCTTGGGCGCGCTGGCAACGCTCGTCGGTGAGGAATTGCACCTGCACGCGTCCGTGTGCGCGCTCGACGGTTCATCGCTGTTGACGGCTGAAGGCAGCATTGCGGCAGGAGCCGCGAACGCCAAGCTTTTGGGTAGGCGCCTGGCGCGTGAGCTCCTGGCAAAGGGAGCACAGCGGCTGATCGCCGACGTGCGCGGAGTGGGCAACGCGGTGGCCGCGCCGTGACTGCGCCGGGTTCTTCCTGCGCTCGCGTCGTCGTGACGCGCGCGGAGTCGCGCGATGGCCCATTGAGCTCGCAGTTGCGCACGCTGGGCCTTGAAGTGCTGCTGTGGCCCGCTGTTAGCGTGACCGCCGCGAGCGGCGCTGCGTTTGAGCAGGCGCTTGCGCGTATTGAGGAATTTAACTGGATTGTGTTTGCAAGCCGTGCTGCCGTCACGGCCGTGATCAATTCGTGTCCGCGCCTGCCGGCGAGCGTGCGCGTTGCCGCGATCGGGCGGGCCACCGCGCAAGTACTGCGCGGCCGCGGCTTTCGCGTGGATCTCATGCCGAATGAAGCCAATGCCGCGTCGCTCGTCAATGCCTTCGCGACAGAAGGCTGCGCCGGAGCACGGATTCTCTACCCGGCAAGCTCGCGCGCGTTGCCGACCATTGCGCAGGGGCTCACGCAGATGGGCGCCCAAGTGCTGCAGGTCGAGGCGTATCGCACCGAGGCCGCATCCCTTGACGTCAGCGATTGCCGCGCCTGGATCGACCGCGAAGTGATCGGCGCCGTGACCTTCGCAAGTCCCTCGGCGGTCGTCGAACTCGAGCGCGCGCTCGGTGCGCCTGATTTCGCGCGGCTGCTCAATCACGCGGCGGTCGTCGCAATCGGTCCGACGACGGCGCGTGCGCTCGCCGAACGCGGCACGATTGCCGTGCTCGCCGAGTCGGCGACGCTCGCTGGACTTGCCAATACGACTTTACGTTTGCTGCAAACGAGGCCATAGCGATGGGACATCCTCTGCAAAGACCGCGGCGTGTGCGCCAGTCCGATATCTGGCGGCGCATGGTGCGTGAGACGCGCCTGACGGGCGATGCGCTCATCTATCCACTCTTTATTGTGCCGGGACGTGCTGTGCGCCGGCCGGTCGTGAGCATGCCGGGCATCTGCCAGCTCTCGGTGGATGAGGCGGTAAAGGAATCGAAGATGGCGCTGGCGACGGGCGTCCCCGCCATCATCCTGTTTGCGGCGCCAGCTCAAAAGGATGCCGAGGCAAGCGCAGCGCTTGATCCGCAGGGCCTCGTTCCGGAGGCGATCGCCGCGATCAAAGAGGCCTGTCCGACGCTCCTCGTCTGGGCGGACGTGTGTCTGTGCGGGGCGACGGATCACGGCCACTGCGGCCACGTGCTGCCCTCGGGTGAAATCGACAACGACTCATCGGTTGCAACGCTGGCAAAGGTTGCGCTCAACTTCGCGCGCGCCGGCGCCGATGCCGTCGCGCCTTCCGACATGATGGATGGCCGTGTGCTTGCGATCCGTGAGCTCCTCGATCGCTCGGGACATGTGAACACACCCATCGTCGCGTATGCGGCGAAATACGCCTCGGCCTATTACGGACCCTTCAGGGAAGCGGCGCAGTCTGCGCCGGCCTTTGGCGACCGGCGCTCCTACCAGATGGATCCGGCAAACTCCCGCGAAGCGCTGCGCGAAGTCCTGCTCGACATCGAAGAGGGCGCGGATCTCGTCATGGTGAAGCCGGCGGGTCCGTATCTGGATGTAATCGCGCGTGTGCGCGATGCGGTACTGGTTCCCGTGGTCGCCTACCAGGTCTCGGGGGAGTACAGTCTCATCAAGGCTGCAAGCGAACGCGGCTGGATTGACGAGCGCGCGGCGGTGTTTGAGAGTCTCACCGGTATTTCGCGCGCTGGCGCCGATCTCATCATCACGTATTACGCGCCGGATATGTGCCGGTGGTTGCGCGCGTGAGCACTTTTATTGACGCCTGCCGCTGTCAGCCCACGGCCTATACGCCGATATGGATCATGCGCCAGGCGGGGCGCTACCTGCCTGAGTACAGGAAGCTTCGCTCACAAGTCGACTTCGTCAAGCTGACGCGCACACCTGAGCTTGCCGCCGAAGTGACTCTGCAACCGCTCAAGCGCTACGAGCTCGATGCGGGAATCCTGTTTAGCGACATCATGACGCCGCTGCAGGGCATGGGCATAGAGCTTAAGTTCGAGCCCGGCCCCGTCGTTCACGAGCCCATCCGTACGGATGCGCAGATTGATGCGTTGCCGGCGCTTGTGCCGCAGCGCGACGTGCCCTTTGTACTTGAGGCCGTGCGCCTCGTGCGTGCCAATGCGCCGCGCGGCGTGCCGCTCATCGGCTTTGCCGGCGCGCCGTTTACGCTTTTCTGCTACCTCGTGTGCGGACGGCCCTCGAAGGAATTCGCGGCAGCGCGCGCCTTCTTGTACGCGCATCCCGAATCCGCTGAGCGCCTGCTGTCGCACCTTGCGGATGCCATGGCCGCGTACCTTACAGCGCAGGCCGCGGCGGGTGCGCAGGCACTCATGATCTTCGAATCCTGGGCGGGGCTCCTCGCCGTCAAGGAATTTCGCCGCTTTGCACAGCCTGCGGTAGAGCGCACCGTGAAAGCCCTGCGCGGGCTTGGCGTGCCGCTCATCTATTACGCCAATCAGGGCGCAGCGCTTATGCAGGCAGTCGCCGAACTTGATGTCGACGTAGTGGGTATTGATTGGCGGAGCCCGCTCGGCGCGACTCGCCGCGTATTGGGTCCTGCAAAAGCCGTGCAGGGCAATCTTGATCCGGCCGCGCTCTTTGCATCGGCGGCGGATTTGCGTCGCGAGGCCGATGCGGTGCTGGCTGACGCGGGCAGCGCGCCCGGTCATATCTTCAATCTCGGCCACGGCATCTGGCAGGACACCGACCCGGACGCCGTCGCGCGGCTCATCGATCACGTGCATGAGCGTAGCGCGCGTGGCTGATGCGGATCTTGCGGGAGAGGCCGCCGTCTACTTTCGCGATCTGCAGGCGCGCATCTGCAGCGCCTTTGAAGTGCTGGAAGACGACAGCCGATTCACGGATCGCCCATGGAGCAGGCCTTCCGGGCATCGTCTGCAGGGCGGCGGGACGATGCGCCTCATGCGCGGGCGTGTGTTTGAGAAAGTCGGCGTCAATGTGAGCCACGTCTGGGGCGCGCTTGCGCCGCAGTTCAAAGCTCAGATTCCGGGCGCGGAAGAATCGCAGGGACGCTTTCAAGCCTGCGGCATTTCACTGGTCGCACACATGCAGAACCCGCATGTGCCAGCGGTGCACATGAACCTGCGCTATTTGAGTACCAGCTGCGCCTGGTTCGGCGGCGGCTCCGACCTCACTCCGACTTTTCCAGACGCCCAAGATACGGCCGCGTTTCACGACGCTCTGCGTGGTGCCTGCGATACCTATCGCGCCGAGGCCTATCGCGAGTTCAAAGAAGCGTGTGACAAATATTTCTTCCTGCCGCACCGTCAGGAGGCGCGCGGAGTAGGCGGAATATTTTTCGATCAGCTCGCAAGCGGCGATGCGGCCCGCGACTTTGCATTCGTACGCGCCGTAGGCGAGGCCTTCCTTGGCGTATATCCGCGGATCGTCGCACGGCGCAAGGACACGCCCTTTAATGATGCGCAGCGCGAGCAGCTCCTTGTGAAGCGCGGCCGCTATGTTGAATTCAACTTGGTATATGACAAAGGCACACAGTTCGGTTTTGGTACCGACGCGGATCCGGAGGCTTACCTCATGAGCTTGCCGCCGCTTGTGCGGTGGTAAGAGCCGAAAATTTGCTCGCGTCTTCATCCATGCACAAAATCCGTGCGCGGAAAGTGCGCCGTGCTCTAACACGGATCACGCGAGGCTTCCCGCGAGCGGCACAGCCCAAGCGCTTAAGAGCTAGGTCCTTGACCGCATTGATAAAATGTCTTGGGGCTTGGGTTGGCACATGGATTGCAGCGTATAGCTCGTGGATGTCGCCTCAACGTCCACAAGTGAGTCGACCTACCAAGGTGGACTAGGCACGCCGCCGGTACGATGCTCGTGACCCCCTCTCGTGTACGTGTCCGGCGGCGTCTTTTTTGTCCGGGAGCCAATGCCGGAGCGGATTTGCGGGCGCGCCGCCGCCGCGCAGGTTTTCATGCACTCCTGAAGTTCGAACGGCTGTCAGCCGTTGCTAGAATCACCGCGTGCAGACCCCGTACACGCGCCTTACCCATGCTCTCATTGAATGGCACGCACGGCGCGGCCGGCACGATCTTCCCTGGCAGAAGGAGCGCACGCCATACCGCGTCTGGATCTCCGAGATCATGTTGCAGCAGACGCAGGTGGCGACCGTCGTTCCGTACTATGAGCGTTTCATCAAGCGCTTTCCTGATGTCGCAGCGCTCGCCGCGGCGCCGATCGACGCCGCCCTGCATCTATGGACGGGTCTGGGCTATTACGCTCGCGGCCGCAACCTGCACCGCGCAGCGGTCCTGATCTGCGATGAGCTGGGCGGGGAATTTCCGCGCAGCATCGCTGAGCTCATGAAGCTTCCCGGGGTTGGGCGCTCGACCGCGGGCGCCATCCTCGCGCTCAGTCACGGCGAGCCCTGCGCGATCCTCGACGGCAACGTCAAGCGCGTGCTCGCACGTTACTTTGCGGTGCCCGGTGCTTCGACCGATCGTGCAACGATCGAGCGGCTGTGGCAGCTCGCGGAGCGCTGCACGCCGCAGGAGGATGTCGCTATCTACACCCAGGCCATCATGGATCTGGGGGCGACCGTGTGTGTGCGGCGCAAGCCGCTTTGCGCATTCTGTCCCTTGAGCGAAGGGTGTTTCGCGCGGCGCAGTGGGCGGCAACACGAACTCCCGGCGCCGCGCCGGGTTACGCGTGCCCGTCGGACACGGCAGGTGTTCATGCTGGTCGCGGTGCGCGAAGACCGCACGGTGCTGCTCGAGCGCCGGCCGGAGAGCGGTGTCTGGGGCGGCTTATGGTGCCTGCCTGAATTCGATACGCTTTCCGCCGCGAGGGTTTTCGCCGATCAGTCGCTCAAGCGCTCGCGAGGCGAGCCTCAGGAGCTCGAATTGATGCAGCACAGCTTCACGCATTTTGATCTCGTCATCGCGCCCTTATTGACGCGTTGCAGCGGACCTGTGAGCGTCATGGATGACAGCCGGAGCCTCTGGTATAACACACACGAACCCGCGCGCATCGGCTTGCCGGCACCGATCAAAACCTTGCTCGATCGCCTGGCGGATGCGACGCTGTTCGATGCACCCGCGGCCGGTTGATTGGAGAGTTGAGCGTGACCCGTCTCGTGCAATGCGTGCTGTTGAAGCGGGAAGCGCCGGGACTCGATCGCGCCCCATATCCGGGCGAGCTCGGCCAGCGCATTTACGAGAATGTGTCGAAGGAAGCGTGGGCCCGCTGGATCACCCATCAGACCATGCTGTTGAACGAATACCGCCTGACGCCGATCGAACCCAAAGCGCGTAAATTCCTAGTGGCCGAGATGGAGAAATTTTTCTTCGGTACAGGATCCAAGGCGCCGGAGGGCTTTAGCGCTCCCAAAAGTTAATATAAGCCGTCTGTCATCCAATCGACAGGTTGCAGCGTTAGGAAAGTTCAGACACCCAGAAGAGGCGCGTCATGCACACGCACGGCGAGAACATTGCAACTTCAGACGGCAGCCCGCAGCCGCTGGGCTACCAAAAACCCTTACGAACATGGGCAAGCCGCGGCACCGGCGCCAGTTGTGACCTGTGCTGTGGCCGAATCAATCCGCATGAAATCGAGTACCAGATCGAGCTTGCCTCAGACGGCGTCACGCGGATGCTGTATATGCATTTCGCCTGCCATCAGCGCTGGGCATCCGAAGGCCGGCGCCGCGGCCGTTGAAATCCGCAGCATCTGCTGCCGCGGTTGTTCCGGCGTACGCCGCAACCGGCCGCGTCTGAACCGTGGCACCTCTAACCCCGCATCGTGCATCATCTATTGAATACGTTGTCGGCGCGATCAGCTTCAAGAATCAACGAGTTAAGCGCTTGCTTGCTTGACGCATTGCGCGCCGGCCGGGTCTAATAGTTACCTTCCCTTCGGCGGCCAGGTAGCTCAGTTGGTAGAGCAGCGGACTGAAAATCCGCGTGTCGGTGGTTCAATTCCACCCCTGGCCATAAATACCAC